>JAXHLS010000007.1 GCA_034522055.1 Gammaproteobacteria bacterium | reverse complement strand
GGCACCCTCCCGCGGACACCGTGGCTCGCGGCGCCGACGCGAGCGGGACTTCCGTCGGGCTTAACGTGTAAGTCACGAAGCACGTTCTCCCCTCTCCCTCTGGGAGAGGGATGGGGTGAGGGAACGAGCATGGCGATACGCGCTCCTCTTCCATCATCTCGGGCGGCGCGTATCGCCATGAGAGTTAGTGTGCGTGAGCGCATTGCCCACCGCAAAAACAGGGCGGGGCACGATGCCGGGAGTGGCGCCCGCCATGAACGGGGAGGAGCCTCAGTCGGTGTCCCCGAGGACCCGCCGCTCCACGCGGTTGCGGCCCCCGGCCTTGGCGCGATAGAGGGCGCGGTCGGCCCCGTCCAGGAGCCCGGCGCCGTCTTCGTCGGCTGCCAGCTCGGCCACACCGATGGACACCGTGACCTCCATGGGGCTGTCGACCCCCGCCACCTCGATGGGCTGCGCCGCCAGATGGGCGCGCAGGCGTTCGGCCAGTACCGCCGCCTCAGCCGCCGCGGTCTGGGGCAGCAGCAGCGCGAACTCCTCGCCGCCGTAACGCACCGCCACGTCGCTGGCCCTTAGCAGTTCGGTGATACGCTCCGCCAGGTGCCGCAGCACGGCATCGCCGGCGGCGTGGCCGTGGCGGTCGTTGATGCGTTTGAAGTGGTCCACGTCCAGGAACATGCACGAAAGAGGCATCCCGTGGCGGCGCGCCCGGGACACCTCCTCGGCGAGCCTGGCCTCCAGGTAACGCCGGTTGTAGAGGCCCGTGAGGGGATCGGTGCGGCCGTAGTGGCGCAGGCGTTCCTGGTTGAGAGCATTCTCCAGGCACACCGTGGCCACCATGGCCAGGTGGTCGAGGAAGTCGGTGCCCAGGTGGGGCTGATAGCGCAGGGGATCCCGGCTGCCCAGGGCCAGCACACCGCGGTTACGCCCGCCCCGGACCAGGGGCAGCAGGGCCGCACTCTGAAGCTCCCCCAGGCGCTCTCCGAAATAGCCGCCGTGCTCCGCCGCATGGACCGGCCCCAGCTGGGGCGTGGTGCCCTCGTGGCCGGGCCACTCGGGCAGCGGCGTCAGGCGCACCGCCGGCAGCTCCGCCAGAGGCACCCCCGCGCGTTCCAGGGCATCGGCGATCTCGCCACCGGGGTCCACCACGGTGAGGGCCACGGCATCCAGGCCGAAGCTGCGCAGGGTGCCCTCGGTCAACTGGCGGAGCAGGCCATGGAGGGAATCCACGGCCATGAGGGTAAGCTCGTGGCGCTGGAAGCGCCGCAGCACGTATTCGTTGCGGCGCGCCACCACGCGCAGCTGATGGGGCTCCCCTCCTCCGCCATCGAGGGCCTGATTGTCCTGTGGTTCGTTCACCGCTGTGGTCTCTCAAAAAGTCTTACGCCGCCCCGGTGCCCGTGGCCCCGCGTACAGCCATCGTATTATGGTGCGCGGTCTACGATAATTCCTTGATGTGCCCGCGGCGGCACTCCATCAACCCAGGCCGTTCGGGAGGCGTATACCATCCATGACCCACCACACCGCCAACCCCCCCATCCTCATCATCGACGACACCGGCGATGCCGCGGCCTTCCTGCGCGACGCCCTCGCCGCGGACTTCGAACTCAGCGTCGTGCCGCGGGACCAGGCCGCGGCCTTCGCCACCGGGGAACCCCCACCGTGGGCCATCCTGGTGAACCTGGCCCCCGACACCGCGGCCGGCCATGCCCTGTGCCGCCGCCTCGCCAACCCCGGCCCACCGGTCATCGCCGTGGCCCTGGGGGCCCCGGCCGGCGACGAGGTGGCGGCCTTCGAGGCCGGGGCCGCCGATGTCTTGCGCCACAGCATACCCGCCCTGGCCCGCGCCCGGGTGCATCATCACGTCCGCCGAGCCATGGGCCCCCAGCGGCAGGAGGCCATGCGGCTCGCCCACTGGCTCGGCCACGGCGCCGAATTCAGGGAGGACGACAGCGGCCGGCACGTGGTGCGGGTGAGCAGCTATGCCCGGCGGCTCGGACTGGCGGCAGGGATGGACGAGGACACGGTGGAACTGCTCGCCATCACCGCACCCCTGCACGATATCGGCAAGGTCGGGATCCCCGATCATATCCTGCTCAAGCCCGGCCACCTCGACCCCGACGAGTGGGAGATCATGAAGACTCATACCACCCTCGGTGCCCGCATCATCGGTACGCCCGACACCCCCCTGGCCCGCATGGCCCTCGACGTGGTGCTGACCCACCACGAACGCTGGGACGGCACGGGCTATCCCAAGGGCCTGACGGCCGCCGACATCCCCCTGGCCGGGCGCGTCATGGCCATCGTGGACGTGTTCGATGCCCTCACCAGCAGCCGTCCCTACAAGGAAGCCTGGCCCCTGGACAAGGCGGTGGCCCTCATCAAGCGTGAGGCCGGCACCCTCTTCGACCCCGAGTTGGTGAGGCGCTTCGGCGCCATCATGAACGACATGCTCAATGTCCGGCTGCAGTTCGGCGAGCATGGTGAGCGTGGCACCTCCGGGGAAGGCCAGTAACCGGGTGGCGCCCTCAGCGGAGCGGCCGCACCGGTTTCTTTGTCGCATCGGGCGCCCCCCGGTGCGGACCATGACAGCGCTTGACCATAACCGCCAGGGCCGCGAGTTCCGGCACCCAACCGGCCTCCATCACCTCCCGGGGATAGGTGGTCTGACTCATACCGGGCTCATGCCTTGTCCATCTGGAAAACAGGGTATCGAATGGCGCCATGAACCTCCTCCCGGGCCCCCACGGGGCACGTCAGCATCAGTGGGAATCCCGATGCAATACCCGGGCCGTCGTGGCCGGGACAGGGAATTCAAGGGGTTGGACGAGGGCGAGCCGTCGGGTTGTAAGAAATCCCGACACGCGGCCGGCGCGAACCGTGTCAGGACGATACCTTGAGGACGATGGCCTCCATCC
>JAXHLS010000005.1 GCA_034522055.1 Gammaproteobacteria bacterium | reverse complement strand
TTGAGGCGCTTACCCGCACGCCGGCCGGGCCCCGTGGCGCGGGTCGCCCGATTGTGGTGTATCTCGAGTAACAGATCATCCTCGCCATCTTCCACAATCGACCCTCGGGGGTGGCTACCGAGATATAGGGATTAGGTGGCCATGCAGAAGTCCTTCTTGTTTCTTACCCTGTTCGTCCTGATGGGCGGCGTCCAGGCCGAGACGTTGAAGGGCCGCATCGCGGAGATATCCCCTCAGGCGGGTACCATTGTGATCCAGGTCGAGGGCAAGGGGCGGGAGGTGATCGGTACCGATGCCGACACCCGGTACGAGGGTGCCGCCGGCTTGAATGACCTCGGCCCGCCCGACCTCATCGAGGTGCAACGGCAGGAGGGCGGTCCGGCGGCGCGTATCCGCAAGGTCCTGTTCGACTTGCCTCCCGGTTTGGCGATCTCCATCAACGAACTGCTCGGCATCATCACGGATGGGCAGCCCCATCAGTTGTACGACACCCGTCCCCATGATCTCTTCGCAACGGCCCATATCCCGGGCGCCGGGTCCACCTCCCCCGAGGACGAGGACTTCCCTGGCAGGCTGCCCGCGGACAAGGATATGCTGCTGGTGTTCTATGGCCGCGGCCCCACGTTTCCCGACACCGCGGCGGCGGTGGAGCAGGCCGAGGCCGCCGGCCACACCAACCTCAAGGGCTATCTTGACGGCCTGCCGGGCTGGAGCGAGACCAGGTTGCTGCTGCTTTCGGAGGCCTCCTGGTTGGCGAAGCATCGCAACCCCCGGCACGTGGTGCTGGACGTGCGGCCCCGGACCGTGAGCAGCCGCTCCCACATCGTGGGTGCCGTGGCCATGCCCCTGTCGGAGTTGCAGGCTATGTCCCAGCGTACCATCGCCGGGCAGGAGTCGCCCCGGTTGCCGGGGCTGTCCGACAGGGGTGCGCCGGTCATCGTCTACGCCGACGACCACACGTCCCGGGAGGCCGTGCGGGCCTACAAGCTGCTGCGCGAGTGGGGCTACGACAGGGCCACCGTGTTGAAGAATGGTTTCACGGGTTGGCGGACCGCGGGTCTGCCCACGGTATCCGGCCCCGCCGCCACCCGGATCGTCTATGAGAATGACCTGGCCCCGGCGCCATCCAACCCGAGGGAATCCGGGGCTGCCCATTCACCCCCTCCGCCCGTGCGGGCCGTTGCTGGGTTACCATGACTTTTCATATAGTGCGGAGATGTGCCATGGGCGATCGCGACCCTGATCATCGTCCTCTGACTATCGCCCTCTAACCATCGTTCGGGCGCCACAGAGCGGCGCGGGGCAGCCACGCAGACACCCGGTGTAGACCAATGGCACAGACCTTTCAGTGGACAGAGCGTTTCGAAACCGGCCTGACGGAGGTGGATGATCAGCACCGTCACCTGGTGGATATCATCAATGCCATCGGTGAGCGGGTGCGCGAGAACCTGGAGGTCCGGGCCGATGACATCGCCGCCCTCTACCGGGATCTGCGGGACTATGCCGTCTACCACTTCGCCGAGGAGGAGCGCTTGATGGTACAGGAAGGGCTCGACGCCGGCTACGTGGAACGGCACCACGCCCAGCACCGCTACTACCTGGCAGAGGTCGAACGTCTCTACGGCCGGTTGTCTGCCGAGGCAGTTGCCGAGATCCGTTCCATCCTGAAGTTCCTGACGTCGTGGCTGGTCTACCATATCCTGGGTACCGACCAGGCCATGGCCCGCCAGATGGAGCGCATCCATGCCGGCATGACGCCGCGCCAGGCACTGCT
This sequence comes from Gammaproteobacteria bacterium, assembly GCA_034522055.1. NCBI lineage: Bacteria > Pseudomonadati > Pseudomonadota > Gammaproteobacteria > Gammaproteobacteria bacterium. The sequence continues at coordinate 8,072 of JAXHLS010000005.1, read as the reverse complement.
TGCCGAGGACGATGAACGACGGGATGCCACCGAGCCGCTGCTGGCCGCCCTAAATGGGCTGTTCGAGCAGGTGGCCGAGCGCAACCGGGAGTTGGAGGCGCTGAACGAAGATCTGGAACACCGCGTCGCCACGCGCACCGAGGAACTCGCTGGTCTGGTGGCGCGGCTGGAGCAGGAGAAGGTGGAGTCCCAGCGCCTCGGGGCGGCCCTGGCCGAGGCCAACCGGCACCTGGAGGACGTGGCCAATACCGATGTCCTCACCGGCCTGCCCAACCGCCGTCATGCCATGGCCCAGATGGAGCGCCTGTGGGGAGAAGCGGTCGCAGAAAATGGGCCTCTCGCGGTGATCATGATCGATGCCGACGATTTCAAACCCGTCAACGATACCTTCGGCCACGATGCCGGCGACGAGGTGTTGATAAGGGTCGCGAGGGAGTTGCGCCATGCCGTGCGCAGCGATGACTTGGTGTGCCGTATGGGTGGCGACGAGTTCCTCATCATCTGTCCCCGTACCCCGCTGGAAGGCGCCGAGCAGGTGGCGGCCAACGCCTGGCGCCGCATCAGTGCCCTGCGCGTGCCGGTGGGCGATGGTGAGTGGCGGGGCAGCATCAGTGCCGGAGTCGCCGTGCGCCACGCCGGGATGCGTGGTGTCGCCGATCTGATCAAGGATGCCGACGAAGCCGTTTATGCGGCCAAGGCTGCGGGCCGCAATTGCGTCCGTTCGAGTCCGGGAGAAGCAGCCTGATTCCTGGAACGATCGGGCAAGGATGCGGCGTACCCGGATGGATTTGAGGTCTCTCTAGGCGACTCCGGAGGCGCGTCCCTCGACGGGCTTCACGTTATTCGCACGGGGCCGTTTGGGCCTGTCCTCGTGGCGGAACCGCTCCAGCTTATCCGGCTCCTGGATGATGATGGTGTTGTCCCTGGTTGTGATCCAGCCGTGGTTGCGGAATTCGGAGATCACCCGGCACAGGGTCTCTACGGTGACACCCACGGCGGCAGCCAGATCGGCCCGGCGCGCCGGGAGGCCGGTGATGGGCTGGAGGGGTTCCTCCGTGGAGTGACGTTGGAGCAGGTAGTCCGCCACCTGGGAGCGCGCGCCCTGGAGGGACATCTGCCGGATCTGCCCGATGAGGTAGTGGGACCGCCGGCTCAACTGGGAAAGCATGGTCCAAGTGAGTTCCGGGTGCTGGTGCAGATATCGGGTGAAGCCGAAGGCATCGATGCGCACCAGCAAGGCGTCCACCACCGCCAGTGCCGACACCGGGTAACCCTGGCCGGAGAACATGGCGGCCTCGGCGAAGGATTCCGTAGGCGAGATGAATTCGATGATCTTCCGCTGGTCCCGGTTGTTGGTGACGAAGAGTTTGACCAGGCCGGAGACCACGATAAAAAAGGCGCCGCAAGGCGCTCCCTCATGGAAGATAAATTCGTCTTCCGCGTAATCGACCATCCGTGACATGCGAGCGATGGCCTCCCGGTGCGCGGGGTCGAAACTCGCCAGCAACGGTGTTTCTCCAAGTATCTTTTTCAGTTCTCCCGGCATGGTCTGATCCTGGTATTCTCGGACGGGCGCTATATACGGGGCCTTGAGCACACATTGAATCGCAATTTGCTGATTCACATTGATCCCGGTCAAGGTTTCGATCACCCAACTTAACTTATATCAGTTTTGAGCATTGTCGCTCCGACTTGGGGGCATTAGGCTTCTTCTGCGCGTACTTTCGGATGTCGTGCAGATGTCCGCCATGGCCAACAAAGGAGTTCACCATGATCACTCAATTAAGAAAAATCCGCTGGTGGCTTGGAGCGGCGGGGGCCATGTTGGCCCTCGCGGCCAACGGCGTAGCGGCCGCATCGGAATCTGCCCTGAAGCCGGTGGACGAGAAGCAGTGTTACGCCTGTCATGCCAACATCAAAGAGTTCCATGCGGAAGGTCGCCACGCCACCGTCAATTGCGTGCACTGTCACGATGCCACTGATCATCTGAAGTCCGGTGCAAGGCCCACCACGCGCACGGACCTCGAGGCCTGTGCGACCTGTCATCTGCCGCAGTTCAACTCCTTCGTCCACGTCCATCACGAGTCGGAACCACGGGTCGAGAAGGCGACGCCGATGAGCCGGTCGCCGATGTTCGACAAGTTGATTGCCGGACACGGATTCGCCCTCGAGCACGCCGAACCGCGCAGTCATGCCTTCATGCTGGTGGACCACTACGTCGTGGACCGTGCCTACGGGGGCCGCTTCCAGTTCCAGAACTGGACCAAGGTCACCGACGGAATCGGTGCGGTGCGTGGCGCCTGGACGGTGGTGACGGACGCCGATCCGGAAAGCTCGGATCAGCGCAAGTTCCTGTCCCAGACGGCAACCGCCGCCAACCCGGTGTGCCTGAACTGCAAGACCCAGGACCACATCCTGGATTGGGCCTATATGGGGGACGAGCACGAGGCGGCGAAATGGTCACGGACGTCCTCCGTCGTCGAGTTTGCGCGCGACCTCGACCACCCGTTGAACTGCTTCATGTGCCATGACCCGCATTCTTCCGGGCCGCGCGTGGTGCGTGACGGACTCATCAATGCGGTAGTCGATCGCGAATTGGGTACATACCCCTACGATGCAGACAAGAGCGCCCGGCTGTCGATGGAAAAGGTCACCTTCAAGCGTCAAGGCAAGGATTTCCGCTCCATCGGTCTCCTGGCTGAGGCCGACTCCAACGTGATGTGCGCTCAATGCCACGTGGAGTACAACTGCAATCCGGGTTTCGACAAGACCACGGGCGAAAAATCCGTCGGCATGGATAACCGTCGTGCCAACCATTTCTTCTGGACCAATGTATTCGATTGCAAGGAGGGCGCCCAGTCCATCAACTTCGCGGACTTCAAGCACGCCACCACCGGTGCCCTGCTGCCCAAGCTGCAGCATCCCGAAGCCGAGACCTTCTGGGGCTCGAAGCACGAGCGGGCCGGCGTGGCCTGCGCCGATTGCCATATGCCCAAGGTCAAGCTCGAGAATGGCAAGGAGTTTACCGATCACGGCCAGCGTAGCCCGCGGAGTCGGATCGAGACGACCTGTCTCAAGTGTCACAGCTACTGGACCGAGGAGGAAGCGGAATACGCTATCGACTACATCAAGAACTACACCCACGGCAAGATCGTGAAGGCGGAGTACTGGCTGGCTCAGATGATCGACTTGTTCCCCGTCGCCAAGCGGGCCGGGGTGTCGGACGATGTCCTGAAAAAGGCGCGTGATCTGCACTACGATGCTCATCTCTATTGGGAATGGTGGACGGCCGAGAACTCTGTCGGTTTCCACAATCCAGAGGCGGCACGCGAGTCTCTGACCCTGTCCATCGACAAGAGCAAGGAGGCGATCAAGGTGTTGAACGAAGCGATCAATGCAAAGGTGGCATCGAGGTAAGCTTCACGGCAGGCAGTCCGAGGGGCCGGTGCGCGTCACCGGCCCCTTTTTTGGGTTATCCCGCCCGTGGCCTGCTAGCGTCTCCCTTCCGTACCCCGGCATCCGCCCATGCCCCGGATGCTCCGGCACGTGGATGCGCCGAAAGCCGCTGCGCGGGCGGCTTTACCGTACTTGGATACCTGAACCACCGAGGCGCCTCATATGATTCCCGAGTTGGGCCAGTTCGCCTTGGCGTTTGCTCTAGCGCTGGCGCTGGCGCAGGGCAGCGTTCCTCTGGTCGGGGCCCATAGGCGTGACCTGCGGTTGATGGCCCTCGCCAAGCCCCTGGCCCAGGGACAGTTTGCCCTGCTATTGCTTGCCTTCGCGATCCTCGCCTGGTCCTTCCTGAGCCATGACTTTTCGGTCAGGAACGTGGCCCAGAACTCCTTCTCCCAGCTCCCGGCGGTGTATCGATTCACCGCAACCTGGGGTTCCCATGAGGGCTCGCTGCTCCTCTGGACCGTGATCCTGGCGGGCTGGTCCGCCGCCGTGGCGGTTTTCTCGCGGCAATTGCCCGAAGAAATGGTGGCACGGGTCCTCGGTGTGATGGGGCTGGTGAGCGCTGGCTTCCTGGCGTTGCTGCTTTTCACCTCCAGCCCCTTCGAGCGGCTGTTCCCCATCCCGGCCGACGGGCGGGACCTGAATCCGTTGCTCCAGGATCTCGGGATGGTGTCACACCCGCCACTGCTCTACATGGGGTATGTCGGTTTCTCCGTGGCCTTCGCCTTCGCCATTGCGGCCCTGTTGTCCGGTCGGCTCGATGCGGCCTGGGCGCGCTGGTCGCGCCCCTGGACCACCGCGGCCTGGACCTTTCTGACCCTGGGGGTGGGGCTGGGAAGCTGGTGGGCCTATCGCGAGCTGGGCTGGGGTGGTTGGTGGTTCTGGGACCCGACCGAGAACGCCTCGCTGATGCCGTGGCTGGCCGGGACCGCCCTGATCCACGCCCTGGCGGCCACCGAGAAACGCGGCGTGTTCGGCAACTGGTCGGTACTGCTGGCCATCACCACCTTCTCGCTGTCGTTACTGGGCACCTTCCTGGTCCGTTCCGGCGTCCTGTCCTCGGTCCATGCCTTCGCCACCGACCCGACCCGCGGACTGTTCATACTCACCTTCCTGGGCCTGGTGATCGGGGGTTCCCTGACCCTCTATGCCCTGCGCGCTCCGCGTCTGATGGGCGGCGGTGCCTGCGGCTGGTTTTCTCGTGAATCCCTGCTGCTGGCCAATAACGTGTTTCTGGTGGCCGCCCTGGGCGCGGTGTTTTTGGGAACCCTGTATCCGCTGTTTCTGGATGCCCTCGGCCTCGGCAAGATCTCCGTAGGGACCCCGTATTTCAACACTGTATTCGTGCCGCTGGTGGCACCGGTGCTGTTCCTGGTCGGCGTCGGTCCGCTGGCGCGCTGGAAACAGGCGGATCTGCCCGGCCTGATGGGGCGCCTGAGGGGGGCCTTCGCGGTGGCCGTGGTCACGGCCCTGCTGTTACCGCTGACCCTCGAGGGCATGAACCTGCAGGTCACCCTGGGCCTGTTCCTGGCGCTGTGGATCCTTTTTACGGTACTGAAGGGCTTCGCCATGCGCCTGCAACACCATCGCGGCAGTCGAATCCGGCGCCTGGCGCGGCTGCCCCGGGCCTTCTGGGGCATGCAGACGGCCCACGCCGGGCTGGCCGTGCTGGTCGTGGGGATTACGATGGTGTCCAACTACGAGACCGAACGTGATGTGCGCATGCCCATCGGCAGCCATCTGGAACTCGCCGGGCACCGCTTCGTGTTCCATGGTGTGCAAGAAGTGCCCGGGCCCAACTATCTCGCCGGGCGCGCCACGATGGAGGTGACTACACCCCGCGGGCGTACCTTCACGCTTTACCCCGAGAAGCGGAACTACAACGCATCCGGCATGATCATGACCCAGGCCGCCGTCAGTTACGGCCTGTTTCGGGATGTCTACGTCTCCCTCGGCGAGCCCCTGGGCGACGGCGCGTGGACCGTCCGCGTCTATCACAAGCCGTTCGTGGGCTGGCTGTGGGGCGGCGCACTGTTGCTGGCATTGGGTGGAGCGCTGGCGGCGGCGGACGGGCGCTACCGTGTGGCCCGGCGGCGGCGTCGGCCGGCCGTGGCCGCAGAGGCCGCGGCCCTTCCTTCTGCAGTGGCGCGGCGCTCGGCATGAGACGCTGGGGCCCGCTATGGTTATTCGCCGCGGTCGCGGCATTCCTCTACGTCGGACTGTATCTGAACCCCAAGGAGGTGCCCTCGCCGCTGGTGGGACGACCGGCCCCGGATTTCACCCTGCCGGTGATCGGCCAGCCGGGGGAGACCTTCTCGCCATCCGAGGTCCGCGGCAAGGTCTGGCTGCTGAATATCTGGGCGCCCTGGTGCAGCGTCTGTCTGGAGGAGCACAAGCACCTGCCCCGGTTGGTGGATGGGCGAGTGCCCATCTACGGCCTGACATGGAAGGATCTCGACCGCGAGGCCGCCCCGCTGCTCGCGCGCAACGGCAGCCCTTACGTCGCTGCGGTGGATGATCGCGACGGGCGCATCGCCCTTCGCTACGGGGTCACCGTCACGCCGGAGACCTTCGTGATCGACCGCCACGGCATGATCCGGATGAAACACGTGGGGCCCGTCACTCCTGCAGTGTGGACCAGGAAGTTCGAACCCCTGTTGAAGGCGTTGCAGTCTTGAAAGGATCCCTTGGCCTGCTGATATGCCTCTTGTGGCTCGCCCCGGAATGGGGAATGGCCAGCGTACCGGCCGCCCCCAACGCCGATGACCCGGCCCTCGAGGCACGTCTGAACCGGCTGGCCGAGGGCTTGCGCTGTGTCGTCTGCCAGAACGAGTCGCTGGCCGAGTCGCGTGCATCCCTGGCCCTCGATCTGCGTGAGGAGATCCGGGAAATGATGCGAGCAGGGATGAGCGACGATGCAGTGGTAGAGTCCCTGGTCGCACGCTATGGGGATTTCGTGCTCTATCGCCCGCCCCTGAAGCCGCTGACCTACCTGTTGTGGGCCGGTCCCCTGGCGTTCCTGCTGGGGGGGGCCGGCCTGGCCATGGGCAGCGTGTTGCGACGCCGGATGCTGCGTCCCCAGGCGGATGTGAGTGCGGACGCGCTGCGTGAGGCCGCGCGCCTGCTGCAGGGCAGCGAGCCCCATTCCCCCCGGGGCACGGACGCGGTGTCCGGCCCTACCCACCGAGAAGAGAGGTAATCCCCTTGAACGCCATCGTGACTGTCGCCCCCTTCTGGATTGCCGTGGTTCTGATCCTGGTCGCCGTGCTTGCCTGGGTGCTGCCGCCGCTGTTCCGGCGATTGCCGGCGCGGGAGGGCCTCGACCGGCGTGAGCTGAACATCGCCGTCTATCGCGATCAGTATCGCGAACTGGAGGAGGACCATCGCCATGGCCTGCTCAGCGATGGCCAGCGGGATGCGGCCCGCGCGGAACTGGAGGCCCGGCTGGCTCGGGATGCGCTCTCCGAAGAAGAGAGGCCTTACCGCGTTTCTGTCGCCCACCGGGGCCTGGGGCTGGGCCTGGTGGCGGTGATCCCGGCCCTGGCCGTAGGGTTCTACCTCGTCGCCGGCGAGCCGGGCTTCATCGTCGAGCAGGCGGTCGCAGAGCAGACCGAACAGGAGCGGGAGCGGAAGGTACAGGAGGCATTGGTGCGGCTGGACGAGAAATTCGACCAGGCCCTCGCGACGCTGGAAGATAACGTCCGCAAGGATCCCGAGGATGGGCTGAGCTGGACCTTTCTGGCCAATGGGTATATCGCCCGCGACCGCTGGGAGGACGCGGAGCAGGCCTATGAACATGCTTATGCCCTGATGCCGGATACGGCGGTCGTGGTGTCGGGATATGCGGAGGCCATGGCGGTGAATGCCGGGCGCGATCTCAGTGGCCGGCCCATCGAACTGGTGCGCAAGGCCCTGAGTCTCGACCCGGAGGATCCCAAGGCACTGGAGCTTGCGGGTATTCATGCCTACCAGAACAAGGAGTACACCACCGCCGGCTACTACTGGAATCAGCTGCTCAAGCAGACGCCGGAAGGTACCCCGGCCCATGGCGAATTGACGACCATGGTTCGCAATGCGCGGGCGCTGGGGCATACGGAGGCCTTTGGCGAGCCACCGCCCGACGCGGCACCGGCGGCAGTCGTCGGCGGACGTGTCGAGCTGGCCCCCGAACTCGCCCATCGGGTCGCGCCGGATGACACGGTTTACCTGTTCGCGCGCACCGCGACCGGCAGCACCCAGCCCCTGGCCGCCCTGCGCACCCGCCTGGACCAACTGCCTGTCGAATTCACCCTGGACGACAGCCTGGCCCTGAGCACCGACCACGTACTCTCGAACCACGAGAGCATCACCCTGGTGGCACGCGTCTCCAGGACGGGTGATCCCGAGGCCCGCCCGGGCGATCTGGAGGGCGTTCTCGAAGAGGTGCCGGTGGGCCGTTTGGACGTGCTTCTGACCATCGACCGAATAACGCCCTGACGCCCCCATCGGCGGTCGCTGGTCGGGCCCGCCGTGGGCGATCCTGCGCAACCTCCATTCCTTCGACCCCTGTGTCGCCTGCTCCACCCACGTGATGAGCGAGGATGGCCGGGAGCTGACCCGCGTCAAGGTGCGTTGAG
>JAXHLS010000004.1 GCA_034522055.1 Gammaproteobacteria bacterium | reverse complement strand
CCGCCACCGCCTGTTCCGGCGGCATGGATGTGGACGGAATTCATCCGGATATACAAAACCCGCCGTGGGTTACCCCACGGCGGGCTCTCTGGCCATCCCAAGACCAATCAGACCTTGATGATCTCCTGGCGACGGTAGGGGTCTTCCGGATTGACGTTGGGGAACACCTGCAGGCCACCGATGGCTTCGGCCGCCTCCCTGACGCCATCGGTGTACATCAATTCCTTCTGCACCTTGTCGCCGTTGAGGCTGTTGATGAAGTCCGTCTTACCCTGCAGCACAGTCTTCTTGAGCTGCTCCACCACCTGTATGGTGTTGTCCCGATACTGGAAGGGGTTAACGCTCCAACGCCGGCCGTTCCAGTCGGGGTTCTGGATGGCGCCGGTGCCGTTGGGGCCATAGGTATCGAGGTCGTACTTCATCATGGCGCGCTTGATGACCTTGGCCGGGAACGGCAGATACTTTGCCCCGTCCTTGGACATCACCTCGGCCGCCTTCTCGGTGTTGTTCAGGGCCCACAGTTCGGCCTTGACGATGGCGCTGATGACCTTGTGGGAGTACTCCTTGTTATCCACCTGGTCCTCGTGCATCACCGCCACGCAGCAGGGATGGTCCTTCCACACGTCACCGGTGAAGCGGATGACCTTGCCCCGGGCGAGAACTTCGCCCACCGCGTTGAAGGGCTCGGCCACGATGTAGCCGTCGATGGCACCGCTCGCCAGGGCCGTGGGCATATCCGGCGGCTGCATGACGAACAGGTTGCACTGCTTCTTGCTCAGCGGCGCGGTACGGCTCTGGATCACCGGCTCGATGCCATATTCCGCCAGGATCATCTGCTGGATGACGTTGTGCATGGAATACCAGTAGGGCACGGCGATCTGCTTGCCACCGAGGTCCGCCTGGCTGTTGATGCCACTCTTGGCACCCACTGTGAGGGCGGAGCCATTGGTGTGGTCCCAGGCCACCACCTTGACGGGGAAGCCCAGACCGAAGCGCATGTAGATGGGTATGGGCAGCAACAGGTGGGTCAGGTTGAAGCGCTTCGCCATGAAGGCCTCGGCGATGGGTGACCAGCCCCGGATCAATACCGGACGCTCCGATTCCAGGCCCTCGTCGGCGAAGAAGCCCTGCTCGTGCGCGATCAGGATAGGTGTGGCATCCGTGATCGGCAGATAGCAGGATTTGACGACGGGGAATTGCGCGGCCCCGGCGTATTTGATGTTGATGTAAGGGAAACCGGTGACACCGGCCCCCATGCCCAGCGCAGCAGCCCCCAGGAAACGTCGGCGGCTGCCGGACGCTTCGGGCTTCTGGCCTTCGGTGGTTTTCTTGCCCTTATCGCTCATTAGTTATCCTCCTCACCAAAACGAACATTTAGTGCCTGAAGGAAGAAGCCGCGGCAAAATCTCCACAGTTTCCAAGTCAGGCCGGTCTTACCACGCGTCAGTTACTCTCTGGATGCCGGGCATCACGCTTACATCAACCAAACACATGGATTTTCGGCACTCCGTCGCCCCTCTGGGCGAGCCCATATCCCTTGATCCTTCCTCCCTACGCCCCGTAAGAAAAAACACTTCCAATTTGACCTTCAGTCCTTTTGGGGCCATCACCCCGGCAAACGGGGTGTTGAATTTGGACCCAGTTTAAGAAACCCGGTTCAGAAAATCATCTTAGTCAGCACGCCTCCCCCCTTCAATACCGGAGCACTTTCAAAACGGTCGACATCCTGCACCAAAACCAGGCGATATGGCCTACTTCTGCGCCGAAAGTGAGCGGATATATTCCACAATGGCCAGAATCTGCTCGTCACTGAGGAACCGCCCCCAAGACGGCATGGAGGCATCCAGGGGGATGTTGTTCTTGTCCAGGCCGACCTTGATGGCGCGGAACAACACCTGGGTGGGCAGCTGGCTGACCTCCTGACTCGTGAGATCCTTGGGCTTGCTTCCCCGCAAGGTATAGGCCAGCGCTCCATCGCCCTTGCCCCCGGGGCCGTGACAGGCGCTGCAGTAGTCGAAATACATCTTCTCCCCCGGCTTGCCGCTTGGGGGTATGCCCATATCCACCGACGTGCCATTGGCAATGGCGGAGACGTAGGCCGTCAGGTCCGCGATCTGCTGCTGCTCCAGACGGAAGCCCCAGGCCCGCATATAAGGCGACAGCCGGTGGGCCGCCCCGCCCTTGCTGATGACGCTGTATATGGACTCGTCCGTATGGCTCTCCGCGAAGGTCGGGCTCGCGAACACCGCGGGCTTGTCCGGCAGCTTAGAGGCGTAGGGGCCGTCACCCTTGCCGCCGGCGCCATGGCAGATCATGCAATTGGCGAGGAACAGGCGCATGCCACTGGCCGCATCGCCCATGATCTCCGGCTCCGGGCTGGCGGCGAATACCGACGGCACACCCATCGCCACCAGCGCCGAGGCCATGAGCGCTTTATGGATTGCTTTTCTCATGCAGCTCTCCAAACTTGAAAACAGGTTTCAGACGATAAGGTCCAGTTCGTCTTCCATGAGGCTGGAGTAGAGACCGATGATCTTGTCCCGCATCTCCGCGAACGCATCGTCCGTGCGCTTGACCTTCTCGTGCCGTGGTCTTGGCAGGCTGTTGTCGAGAATGGCCTTGACCCGCCCCGGATTGATGTCCATCACAGTAATGCGGTCGGAGATGAAGATGGCCTCGTCCACGTCGTGGGTGACGAAGAAGATGGTCTTCTTGGTCTTTTCCCAGGTCTTGAGGATCTCCACCTGCATCTCCGCCTTGCTGAGGGCATCCAGGGCATCGAAGGGCTCATCCATGAGCAGGATCTTCGGCCTGTTGGCCAGGGCCCGGGCGATGGCCACCCGTTGGCGGGCCCCCATGGAGATATCGTGAATGGACAGGTTGGCCGCCTCCAGGAGCCCCACGTTCTCCAATTGCTCGAGGGCGATGGCATGGCGCTCCGCCTTGGAGAAGCCGGCGAGTTCCAAACCGAACTCCACGTTCTGCACCACCGTGCGCCAGGGCAACAGGGCGTACTCCTGGAAGATCATGCCCTTGTGGGCGCCGGGACCCTTCTCCGGCTTGCCGTCCAGGATCACCTCGCCCGCCGTCTGCTCGTAGAGGCCGGCGACGATGTTGAGGGTCACCGATTTACCGCAGCCCGTGGGCCCGAGGATGCACATGAACTCGCCGTCTTTAACCGCCAGATTGACGTCCTGCAGGGCCAGAAAATCCTCCCCCTCCTTGGTGAACACCTTGTAGATGTTGCGCAGCTCCAGCAGCGGACGGTCCTTGCGCTTGCGATCCTCACTGGAGGAGGCAAGCATCACATCCAGTACGTGCTCGCGAACCTCCGCCGCCCGGCGGGTGAACTCGGGCGATGTGGAGGCCTTTCCCAGACGCGGATAGGGCAGCGGATTGTCGATGATGTCAGCGATCTCGCCGCTGCTGTTCAGCACCACGATACGCTGGCCCAGCTTCACCGCCTCGTCGAGTTCGGCCGTGACGAACAGGATGGTGGTGTCCTCGCGCTCCCAGATGTCCAGGATCTCGGTCTGGAGGGTCATCTTGGTCTTGGCGTCCAGGGCGTTGAAGGCCCCGTCCATAAGCAGGATCTCCGGCGTCATGGCCAGGATCATGGCCAGGGAGGCGCGGCGCTTCATGCCGCCCGAGCACTCCCACGGGTTCTTGTGCTTGGCATAGCCGAGGCCTACCAGATCCACGAACTTCTTGGCGGTCTCGGCCCGTTGCTCGCTGGCCGTGCCGTCGAACTCCATCCCCAGTTCGATGTTCTGTTCCAGGTTGCGCCACGGCAGCAGGGAGTACTCCTGAAAGATCATGCCGCGGTCGCGGCCCGGCCGCTCGATGGGCTGTCCGTGGAGCGTCAACTCGCCCATGGAGGGCTGGTCCAACCCTGCCAGCATGCGCAGCATGGTGGACTTGCCACTGCCGGTAGGACCCACGATGCACAGGAACTCGTGCTTGTAGATGTCGAGATTGAGACCCTTGAGGGCGGTGACGTACTCGCCATCCTTCTCGTAGAACTTGTAGACGTCCCTGAAGCTCGCCAGGACCTCTCGATTTTCGTTTGAACTCATTGCTTTTGCCTCCGTCGTTCGCCCGTCCATCGATCAGATCTTCCACGCAAAGCGACGGATCAGCATGCGCATGATGGTGTCCAGCACATAACCGATGGCACCGATGGTCACGATGGTGGCCATCAACTGGTCGTAGCGGAAACGGTCCCGGGTATCCAGGATGTAGTAGCCAAGGCCGTCGGGTACCCCCAGCATCTCCGCCGGCACCAGGATGATCCAGCTGATGCCCACGGCGAGGCGCAGGCCCGTGAGCATGTCGGGAATGGCCGCCGGGATGATGATCTTCCACATGATGCCCCGGTCCGTGGCGCCCATGGTCTTGGCCATGTTGATCCACAACTGGCTGACCCGCCCCGCACCCGCCGCGGTGTTGAGGATCAGGGGCCAGATGGCCACCAGCCACAGGAGGAAATAGACGGCCTTGTCGCCCACGCCGAAGATGATGATGGCGATAGGCATCCATGCCAGAGGAGAGACCATGCGCAGGAACTGGAAGGCGATGTAGGTCATCTGCTCCAGAACCTTGAAATAGCCGATGAGGATGCCGATGGGGATGGCCACGATGACGGCGGTGCCGAGGCCCACCGCGACACGTCTCAGGCTGGGGATCGTATGGTGCATGAGGTCGCCGGTCTCCACCATTTCTACGAAGGCCTTGAAGGTGGCGACCGGCGTGAAGGACGCGCTGAAATCCTCGCCCAGGGCCCCCAGCCCCATCACCAGCTGCCATATCAACAGGATGATGAACAGACCGAGGAAGTAGTACTTGGAATCGTGGAACCACTTGACCATCTGGCCGCCGAAGCCCTTTATCTCTCTGTCTCTGCGATGCTGGGCCAGGACCTCCTCGGCCGTCGGCGCGGACGAATTCTGGTTTGCACTCATAGATAACCCCTCACGGAAAGTTGTATTGCACACATACCTCTCTGTCGGGCCCGCCAACACGACTCGCGTGGCATGCCCGTTACTGGACGACTGGTGTCCCGGCGCGTGGAATACCTTCCCGCTTCGGTTCGAGCCAAGGGGCCTATGGCCTACGTCATGCCCTGTAAGGCGACCCAGTCAGTTTTTTTATATAAATAATGCAAAAGATTGCATGAAATGGGGTGGCGGGCTTCGTTGCCTGCTTCTGCGTCAGGCGCGCCGTCCAGCCACTTTGAACTATGAAGAATGGCCTGAAAGGCGGCTCAACCCGGTGAAACCGGACGGTCAGCCCATTCCTGCCGCTTCCCTGCTATCCACTCGAGAACGGACGCTTGGTCCGTACCAGAAAAGCTTGATGGTTTCTCAAGGTACGCCTGGCACCACTCCGGTCCCGGCCACCTCACGTCCTGCATACTCTAGAATCTGGACAAACATCCCATGCCGCGAGCGACATGGAACAACCATGAGAGGGTCGGGAGATGAGCGGCGATGTCGACCATGACCGTCGCGAGGACCCTCTTTGCCACCCGTGACAAGGGTAACGAGCCATCGACGGCTACACTACTCTCCAAACCCGTGGTCCCTTTCTAACCAGGGACTCAACTCAAACGGTTCTGTTTCTATCGAAACTTAACAGGAGTATATCCATGCCCACGGCAGGTGACAAACGAAAACGCATGATTGGCCCTTGCCCCCGCCACCCGGGAACGCCGGCAGGGTTCACCATGGGTTGCATCCCCGGGGCACGGGTATCCATAATCGGAAGGGATGGCCGCTTCCTCCTCGCCATCCTCCACCACAGCCCATGAGCGGTGCCTCCAGCCAGGTGGTGGTGGGGCTCTCAGGCGGCGTCGATTCCAGTGTTGCCGCGCTCCTGCTCGCACGCGCCGGGCAGACGGTCGCGGGCCTGTTCATGAAGAACTGGGAAGAGGACGACGCGGACGGCCAGTGCGCCGCCGCCGAGGACCTGGCCGACGCCGCGGCCGTCGCCCGGCAACTCGATATTCCGCTCCATACCGTGAACTTCGCGGCCGAATACTGGGAGCGGGTATTCGAACACTTCCTCGCGGAACACGCCGCCGGCAGGACCCCCAACCCCGATGTGCTGTGCAACAGCGAGATCAAGTTCCGCGCCTTCCTGGAACACGCCCGGGGCCTCGGTGCCCAGCGTATCGCCACGGGACACTACGCCCGCACCCGCACCACCGCCGCCGGTATCGCGTTGCTCAAGGGCCGGGACCCGGAGAAGGACCAGTCCTATTTCCTCCATCGCCTCGGCCAGGAGCAACTCGCGCCCGCCGACTTTCCCCTGGGTGAGCTGACCAAGACCCAGGTGCGCGCCCTGGCCCGCGAGGCGGGGCTCGTTACCGGCGACAAAAAGGACAGCACCGGCATCTGCTTCATCGGCGAACGGCCCTTCGGAGAATTCCTGGCCCGCTTCCTGCCCGCCAGCCCGGGAGACATACGCGACACTGCGGGCACGGTCATCGGCCGGCATCGCGGACTGATGTTCCATACCCTGGGCCAGCGCAGGGGGCTCGGCATCGGCGGCCGCTCCGATGCCGGTGAGGCACCGTGGTATGTGGTGGACAAGCGCGCCGCGGACAATGTGCTCGTGGTGGCCCAGGATCCCCGTCATCCCCTACTCATGAGCGTGGCGGTGGAAGTGACGGATCCCCACTGGATAGGCCCGCGGCCGACCCTGCCCCTGCGCTGCGCATGCAAGATTCGCTATCGCCAGCGGGACCAGGCGGCGCGGCTGATGCCGGCGCCGGAGGGACGCCTCCGGGTGGACTTCGATGAACCCCAGCGAGCGGCCACCCCCGGCCAGTATGCGGTGTTCTATCAGGGTGAGGTGTGCCTGGGCGGCGGCGTCATCGCCGGCCTGGTGCATTCGGGCTGAGGGCACCGGCGGCCCTCGGGTATATTCATCCGGCGCCGGGTTGGTTATTGTTGCCCATGGACGGCGGCGCCCGATGCCGCCGGCGCAGCCCGACGACGACGAGGTTCAACCGCTCCATGAAAGACGACCACTGACGCCTTGAAGACCCACTCCGCCGATCAGGTCATGGCCCTCGCGGGCGTGCTGCAGGCCACCTCCCTGGTGGACCAGGTGGCCCGCACGGGCCTGAGCGATGTGGAGCCCATGGCGGTGAGCCTGAGGAGCCTGGTGATCTTCGACGCCCCCGCCACGGAATCCGTCTACGGGGGGCTGCCGGGCCTCGAGAATGGCCTGCGTCTGTTGCGCAAACTGCTGGAGACCCCCACCGCCCTCGCCGCCCAACCGGCAGGCGTCTACGGGATGGCGGTCCTCAAGCTCGAGCGGCGCCTGTCCCGCAGCCCCGCCACCCTGGAGTCCCTCGGGAATCAACTGCGGGCCTTCGCCACGGGCATGGAGGAACCCATCACCGACGAGGGCAACGTGGCAGAACTGGCGCGCATCTACAGCGACAACCTCAGCGGCCTGCCGCCACGGGTCATCGTCAACGGCGAACCGCAACTGCTGCAACGCCGGGATATCGCGGAGCGCATACGCGCCCTGTTGCTGGCCGCCGTGCGCTCGGCCGTGTTGTGGCGCCAGAAAGGCGGCAAGCCCTACAAGCTCATCTTCAGCCGCCGCACCCTCCACGAGACCAGCGAGCAGCTGTTACGCGAGGCCGTGGTGGTCAATGTCAGCGATGAAGGCCGGCGGCACCTGCCCTGAGGCCGGCCGGCGATGCCCGGAGGGACCAGGGTGGTCCGATGTTAGTGACGTACGGTGCCTAACCTTCGTTAGACGCCGGGATGCGCAGTTCCTGTCCCACCTGGATGCGGTCACTCTTGAGTTCATTGGTGGCCCGCAACAGGTCCACGCTGACCTTGTAGTGTTGGGCCACCTCCGACAGGGTCTCGCCGCGGGTGATGATGTGCCGGCGGGCCGCCAGTATGGTCCCGGGGGGCGGGTGCTCGCTGAAATACCGCCGCAGGCCGTCCACCAGGGCGCGAGCGATGGCGGAGCGGTGGCGGTGCTGCATCAGGCGCTCCTCTTCGGTGGGATTGGAGATGAAGCCCGTCTCCACCAGCAGGGAGGGAATGTCCGGTGACTTGAGCACCACGAAGCCCGCCTGCTGGACAGACGTCTTGTGCAACTTGCCGAGGCGCCCGAGGCCCTTGAGCATGTAGTTGCCCGCCCCCAGGCTCGCCTCGATGGTGGCGGTCTGGGACAGGTCCAGCAGTACCGAGGCCAGCAGGTTGTCCTTGTCCTCCAGGGATACGCCGCCGATGAGGTCCGAGGCGTTCTCCCGCTTCGCCAGCCAGCGCGCCGCCTCGCTGGTAGCCCCCCGCTGGGACAAGGCGTAGACCGACGCCCCCCGCACGCGACGATCGCGGAAGGCATCGGCGTGGATGGAGATGAAGAAGTCCGCCTGGTGCTGGCGGGCGCGCTCGATACGCTTGCGCAGGGAGAGGAAATAATCGCCTGTACGCGTCAGTACGGGCCTCATGCCCCGTTCGGCCGCGATGGCCCGTTCCAGTTCCCTGGCGATTTCGAACACCACGTCCTTCTCCCGCGTCCCCCGGGGGCCGATGGCCCCGGGATCCTCGCCACCGTGGCCCGCATCGATGGCGATGACCACGTCCCGCAGGGCCCTGCCCTGCTGTACCCGTTTCACCGTGGGCGCAGGGGCAGTGGCGCCGTCACTGGGGTAAAGGTCCAGCACCAGCCGGTGTCCGTAGTTGTCGCTGGGTTGGAGCATAAAGGTCTTGGGCCGCATCTTGTGCTTGAGGTCCAGTACGATGCGCAGGTCCCCCTTCTTACGCACGGCACTGCGGATGCGCTTCAGGGAACGATCATCGGCGGCGGGCTGCTCCAGGGGCCTGGCCAGGGAGGCCCCCGAGAGGTCGACCACCACGCGGTGGGGGTCGGCCAGGGTGAACACACGATGCTCCAGGGGTGCGCTGATATCGAATACCAGCCGTGCCCGCTCCGGTGAGGGCCACATACGCAGGCCGTCCACCCGGGTCGCCGCGTGGGCGGCGGTGGCGGTCAGCAACAGCAGAATGCACAGAACTCGCATGGCGCTTCGACGGGTATGGTCCTGAAACCATTCTTGACCCAACCACGAGATAATTCAAGTTTTTCTATAATTTTTATGCAGATAGATGTTTTATCTAATATTTTTAATTAACACCAGCTGCGCGTCCGCCAGCCCCTCTGGCCAGCAAATATCCCTTATCCATCATAGGCTTAATGCTCTCCGCCGGCGATGCCGGCGAGCACTTCGGCCCCCCGCGCCGTCGCCGCACCGACGACGGCGCCGCGGCCGCTGCCCCGATACTCCAGCCTCACCTCGATGTCAGGCGGCGGCAGGCCACCCGCGCCACGCTCGGGCCATTCCACGAAACACAGGGTGTCGCCGGCGATGTAATCACGGAAGCCCATGAACTCCAGTTCGCCCGCGTCGCCGAGGCGATAGAGGTCGAAATGGAACACCATTTGGGAGTTGATCTCGTAGGGCTCCACCAGCGTAAATGTAGGACTCTTCACGGAACCCTGGTGCCCCATATGCCTCAGCGCGCCCCTGACCAACGTAGTTTTGCCCGTCCCCAGCTCACCCGCCAGGAACACCAGCCCGCGGCCACCGAGGGCGTCCACGATGCGGGCGCCCAGCGCCTCCATAGCCTCGGCGTCCCCCAACTCCAACTGCTGTTGCTCTACCATGACGCCATTTCATCACGGAATCGCGGCGACGGGTACGCCCTCTCCATGACCAATGGCGGCATCCGGGAGGACCGCGACCGTCTGCCATGAGGGGATCCACTGCCTTGGTGTGGTTCAGGCGGGACCTGCGCCTCGCCGACAACCCCGCCCTGAGCCTGGCCCTGGCACAACACCAGACGGTGATCCCCGTCTATATCCACGACCCCGACGTGGACCATCACGGCGTTCCGGGGGCGGCCTCCCGGTGGTGGCTGCACCGCAGTCTCCTCGCCCTGGATCAGGAACTCCGGCGCCTCGGTTCCCGCCTCCAGATCATCGACGGCCCGGCCGTGGAACGACTCCCGGCCCTCGCCCGCCACGTCCAGGCGCACACGGTGACGTGGAATCGCCTCTACGAACCTGCCTCGGTGGCGCGGGACGCCACGGTGGAGGCGGCCCTGACGCGCCAGGGCGTCGCCGTCAGCCACCATCCCGGGGCGCTGTTGGCGGAACCCACGGAACTCCACACCGCCACCGGCACCCCTTACCGGGTCTACACACCGTACTGGAAGGCCCACCGTCGTGACGTGACCCGACCACTACCCCTGGAGGCCCCCGCGGCACTGCCGGCGCCGCCGGACCTGCCGGGTGCCATCTCGGTGGACCACCTGGACCTGCTGCCCGCCATACCCTGGTACGCGGGCCTCGCGGATCACTGGTGCGCCGGCGAACGGGGGGCCTTTGACGCCCTCGCCGCCTTCGACTGCCGGGCCATCGGTCGCTACGGCGAGGACCGGGACCGCCCGGACCATGCCGGCACCTCCCGCCTGTCACCCCATCTGCACTTCGGCGAGATCACCCCCGGCCAGGTGGCCCTGGCGATACAGAATGCCGCCAGCGACGCCGCCGCCGAGCCCTTCCTGCGCCAACTGGTGTGGCGGGACTTCGCCCATCACCTGCTGCACCATTTCCCCCATACCGTGACGGAGCCCTTCAACCCCCGCTTCGCCGCCTTTCCGTGGCGCCAGGATGCCGCCGAAGATCTGGAACGCTGGCAGCGCGGCCGCACCGGCATCCCCCTCGTGGACGCCGGCATGCGCGAGCTGTGGCACACGGGCTGGATGCACAACCGCGTGCGCATGGCCGTCGCCTCCCTGCTCACCAAGAACCTGCTTATCCACTGGCGGCAGGGCGAGGCCTGGTTTCGCGATACCCTGGTGGACGCCGACGTGGCCAACAACGTCATGGGCTGGCAGTGGACCGCCGGTTCCGGCGCCGACGCCGCCCCCTACTTCCGGATATTCAACCCGGTGCGCCAGGGCCAGCGCTTCGACCCCAAGGGACTCTACGTGCGCCGCTGGGTGCCGGAACTGGCGGGCCTGCCCGACCGTTACCTCCACTGCCCCTGGGAGGCCCCGGCCACCGCGCTACAGGTCGCCGGCGTGACCCTGGACCGCGAATACCCGGCGCCCATGGTCGACCTCAAGGCGTCCCGGGAGCGGGCGTTGGAGGCCTATGGGGAGGTGAAGGGGGGAATGGAGAAGAAAGTGAATAGGGAATAGTGAATAGTGAATAGTCGCGCTGGGCCGAGGGAAAAGCATGGGCACGGCGCCGTGCTGAAACCGGTAACCGCCCTTGCCACCGGCACCACCGTAGCTCATACCATTCACTATTCACCCACACACCATTCACCATTCACCATTCACCATTCACCATTCACTTTTCCCCTAAAT
Source organism: Gammaproteobacteria bacterium (assembly GCA_034522055.1). Classification (NCBI taxonomy): domain Bacteria; kingdom Pseudomonadati; phylum Pseudomonadota; class Gammaproteobacteria; species Gammaproteobacteria bacterium. The sequence continues at coordinate 50,774 of JAXHLS010000004.1, read as the reverse complement.
CGTATTCCTCAACATCAACTCATCCGGATGCGGCGTCAGATAGAACTGGGCGTCGATGTAGGGGTCGGGATGGCGGCGGAAGTGGTGCCTGAGGAGGGTGATGGGCACGATGAGGGGCAGGCGACCGGCGCGGTAGGTCTCGAAGGCGTCCACCAGCTCGGCCTTGTCGCCACTGTCCAGATGGTCCTTCAGATAGCCCATGAGATGCAGCAGTACGTTGACGTGCCGGCCGCGGGTCACCTTCTTCTTGAAGGCCGCCATGAGGCGGGTGATGTACTCCTGGGCCAGCTCCGCCATGGGGCGGCGGCCGGCCTCGGCCACCAGCCGGCCGAGGTCCCGGTAAGTCTGCTGGCAGTGGGCCATGAGCATGAGCTTGTGGGCGGTGTGGAAGCGCACCAGGGCCTTGGGCGTCAGCCCATCGGCCACCAGCCGCTGCCAGCGGTTGAACAGGAATACCCGCTCGATGAAGTTCTCCCGCAGCACCGGGTCGCCGAGGCGCCCTTCCTCTTCCACCGGCAGCAGGGGTCGCGCGGCCATGAGGGCGGCGGCGAACAGGCCGCTGCCATCGTGAGTGGGATGGCCGTTGTCGCGATAGACCTTGACCCGCTCCATGCCGCAGCTCGGTGACGCCCGCTTGAGGATGAAGCCGCTGAATCCGGCGGCCTGATCGGCCACGGCGCTACCGTAAGCGATGAGGCCCTCGGTGGGGTCGATGGTGGGATCCTTGACGCCCCGCGCCCGCACCCCGCCCTCATGGTGCACCAGGCGGATGGGTTGACGCGGGGTCCCCAGCCCCACCGCCACCTCCGGGCAGAAGGGCACGAACTCGAAATAGCGACCGAGGGTACCCGTGACGTAGGCGTCATGTTTGTGTCCGCCATCGAATCGCACCTCCTCACCCAGCAGGCAGGCGCTGATGCCCACCCGGATGGCGCCCTCTCCGACCCCGACTGCGGCGTCACCCGCCATGACCGTTGACCCCCTCCCGTATCCCCTCCAGCAGATCGGTGGCCACCAGGCCCCGCTCGCCGCGACGGGCCGCGCGATCGCCGGCGGCGCCATGGATCCACACCCCGGCACGGGCCGCCTCCGGCGCTCCCAGCCTCTGGGCCATGAGCCCGGCGATGACACCGGTGAGCAGGTCTCCCATGCCGCCGCTGGCCATGCCGGGATTGCCGGCGGTGCACACCCCCACCGGCAGACCGGGGCCGGCCACCAGGGTGCCGCAACCCTTGAGCACCACCGTGCCACCGTAGCGCCGGCGCAGCTCCGCCACCGCCGCGAAACGGTCCGCCTGCACGGCCGCCGCCGATGTGCCCAGCAAGCGCCCTGCCTCACCGGGGTGGGGGGTGAGCACCCAGTCGTCCCGGCTGCCACCCTCGAAGGCCAGCAGATTCAAGGCATCGGCGTCCACCACCAGGGGCCGTTCCGCTCCCAGGCAGGCCTCGAACATCTCCCGCCCCCAATCATCGGTGCCCAGCCCCGGCCCCACGGCCACCACCGTGGCGCGTTCGAGCAGCGGCTCCAGGTCCCGCGCGCCGGCCACGCCGCGAGCCATCAATTCGGGCTCGGGGGGTGCCGGGGCCTGCGGCACCGTGGCCACAGACACCAGCCCGGCCCCGGCACGCAGGGCGGCCACGCCGGCCATGCGGGAGGCACCCGCCATGCCCGTGTTGCCCCCCACCACCAGCACGTGGCCGAACAGGCCCTTGTGAGCGTTGCGCGGGCGCGACGTCATGAGGGGCTGCCCGGGCCCGGGGCCGAGGCGCAGCGCCGCCGGCGCCACGGCGGCCCGCACGTCTTCGGGCACCTCCAAGTCATGATAGGCGACGGTACCGGCGTGATCGGGGCCGTCACCGGTGAACAGACCCTGTTTGAGGCCGATGAAACTGACCGTGACATCGGCCTTCACCGCCCGCCCCAGAACGCGGCCGCTGTCGGCATGAAGCCCGGAGGGGATATCCACCGCCAGCCGCGGCGCACCGGCGTCGTTGATGGCGTCGATGACCTCGGCGTAGGTCCCCTCCACGGCACGGTCCAGACCGGTGCCCAGAAGGGCATCGACGATGACGTCGGGCCTGTCCATCAACCGTCCCTCCCAGGGGACGACGGGTACACCGGCGGCCCGGGCGTCTTCCCAGACGCTGGCCGCGTCCCCCTGCAGGCGCGCCGGATCGGTGGCGGCCAGCACGGTCACCGCCAGCCCCCGTTGCTGCGCCAGGGTCGCCACGATGTAGCCATCGCCGCCGTTGTTGCCCGACCCACAACACACCAGTACCCGCCGGGCCTCGGGCCAGCGAGTCATGAGGGTGTTGAAAACGGCGCCGCCGGCACGCCCCATCAGGGTCAGCCCCGGGATGCCATGGCCTTCGATGGCCAGGGCATCCAGCCGCCGTACATCGGCGGCGCGATAGAGTTCCCGGGGCAGGCGTGTGGTAGCGTTGGACATGGGCGATTAGATACTGAACAGTTCCTGGCGATAGAACCTGAGTTCATCCACCGACTCGCGGATGTCATCCAGGGCGCGATGGGCGGATTTCTTCTGGAGCTTGTCCATGATCTCGGGCTTCCAGCGTGCGGCCAGCTCCTTCAGGGTGCTCACGTCCAGGTTGCGATAATGGAAATAGCCCTCCAGCTCCGGCATGAGGCGGGCCATGAAACGGCGATCCTGGCAGATGCTGTTGCCACACATGGGGGATTCGCCCGGCGGCACGTAGTCGCGCAGGAAATCCAGGGTCATGCCCTCGGCATCGCGGTCGCGGATGTCGGTCTCCTGCACTCGCCGGATGAGGCCCGATGCACCATGGTGCTCGGTATTCCACTCGTCCATGGCGGCGATGACGGCGGGCGGCTGATGGATGGCCAGCACCGGTCCCTCGGCGAGGATGTTGAGATGGGCATCGGTGATGAGGGTGGCCACCTCGATGATATAATCCCGGGCCGGATCGAGGCCGGTCATCTCCAGGTCGATCCAGATCAGGTTGTTGGGATCCGCTGCCATGGCGCATGATTTCCTTGAACTCGTAGTAATCTTGGCATTCTAACAAACGGCGGCCCCAATGCGGTCGCGCCACCCAGACCGGATCCATGAATACCCTGACCGTCATATTCCTTGTTTTCCTGGTGGCCTCCCTGGCCGTGCGCCAGTGGCTGCTCCACCGCCATCTCGGCCATATCCTCGGCCACCGTGGCGCGGTGCCTGCGGACTTCCGCGACCGCATTACCCTGGTGGAGCATCAGAAGGCCGCCGACTACACCGCCACCAAGCTCCGCTTCAACCGCTGGGACCTGGTGGTGGAGGCCCTCATCCTGCTCACCTGGACCCTCGGCGGCGGCCTGGACCTGCTGGACGGTGCCTGGCGTGCCCTGGAGCTCGGCCCCCTCCACACCGGGGTGGCCGTGCTTCTCAGCATAGCCCTCATCAGCATGCTCATCGACCTGCCGGTGGCCGCCTACCAGACCTTCGTCATCGAGGAGCAATTCGGCTTCAATCGCACCACGCCGCGGGTCTTCCTGGCGGACCACGCCAAGCAGTTGGTGTTGCTGGTGGCCCTGATGGCGCCCCTGCTCTACGCCGTGCTGTGGATACTCGACAACGCCGGCTCCCTGTGGTGGTTCTACGCGTGGCTCATCTGGCTGGGCTTCAGCCTCACCCTGGTGTGGGCCTACCCGGTACTCATCGCTCCTCTGTTCAATCGCTTCGAGCCCCTGGACGAGGGTGAGGTGCGCAGTCGCGTGGAGGACCTGCTGGCGCGCAACGACCTGTCCAGCGATGGCATCTTCGTGATGGACGGCTCGCGGCGCTCGGGCCACGGCAATGCCTACTTCACCGGCTTCGGCAAGCATAAGCGCATCGTCTTCTTCGACACCCTGCTGAAAAGCCTGGCCCCCGACGAGGTGGAGGCGGTGCTGGCCCACGAGGTGGGCCACTTCAAGCGCCGTCACGTCATCAAGCGTATAGCCATGTCCACCGTCACCAGCCTGGCGGGGCTGGCCCTGGTGGGCTGGCTCATGAACCAGCCCTGGTTCTACCATGGCCTCGGGGTCTCGAACCCCAGCGGTTATGCCGCCCTGGCCCTGTTCTTCCTGGTGTTGCCGGTGTTCACCTTCGTCCTACAGCCCCTCGGCGCCTGGCTGTCGCGGCGCCACGAGTTCGAGGCCGACGAGTTCGCCGCCCGTCAGGCGGATGGCGGTGCCCTGATCAACGCCCTGGTTAAGCTGTATCAGGAGAATGCCGCCACCCTCACCCCGGATCCCCTCTACTCGGCGTTTCACGACAGCCATCCCCCCGCCCCCCTGCGGGTGGCCCATCTCAAGGCCATCGGCCAGGCATCCGGATGAACCGCAGCCGGCCGGCCGTTGACCCCGGAGGATTGGGGGAAGCGCCGAATAATTCAGCATCTTCTTGGAAGACCTTAGAGAAAAGGCGTTCTTTAAGTCCACCCGGTGGTGGCACCTTAGGGTCTCATCGCCTGTCTGGAGCTGAAATGCGCCTGTACCAGGGCCATGCCCTCGATTGGTTTCGAGATTCCCTGTGATTTCCAACACGACGAATTTAATCTCTTGGAGACTCTGCCCATGAACACGTACCTCCGCCATCCCCTGCTGGCCGTCCTGCTCGCCGCCACTACCGTCCCGGTCGCCATGGCCGCCGACGGCAAGGCGCTCCATGACGCCAACTGCATGTCCTGTCATGAATCCATGATGAGTGGCGATCCCAACGACATCTACACTCGCGACAACCGCCGGGTCACCAGCCTCGACGGCCTGGAGGCCCAGGTACGGCGCTGCGAGCACAGCCTCGGTCTCAAATGGTTCGACGACGAGGTGGCCGCCGTCACGGATTTTCTGAACGACCGGTTCTACAAGTTCGGACAGTGACACGAGGCGCGAGGATGGCACGCTGACCCGGCCATCCCGCGGCGCGGGGCGCAGGCGGCCTGCGACCGCCACCGGCGAGGTCGGCGAGCTGGAAGGCCGGGTGCTCTCCAACCACGGCCATATCAGCCGCGTGGAAGATGCGACGGGACGGGTGCATCGCTGCACCACGGTCCACCGCCATGAGCGCCCGGTGTGCGGAGACCGAGTACGCTGGGCCCTCACCGGCAGCGGCCAAGGCCGCATCACGGCCATCGCCCCGCGCACCAGCCTGCTGGCGCGGCCCGACTTCAACCGCCACTCCCGGCCCATGGCAGCCAACATCGACCGCGTCTACGTGGTCATCGCTACCGCACCGCCTTTTCAACTGCCCCTCCTCGACCGCTATCTGGTGGCCATAGAGCACCTGGGCCTCGCCGGCACGGTGGTACTCAACAAGGCGGACCTGCCGGATCCGGAAACCCTCATCGCCCTGCGCCGGGAACTATCCCTGTATGAGGGGCTGGGTTACCCCTTGGTATACACCAGCACCGCCACGGACCATGGCCTCGACGAACTGACGGCGGCCATGGCCGGCGCCGCAGGGATCCTCGTGGGCCAGTCCGGGGTGGGTAAATCCTCCATCACCCGAAGTCTGATCCCGGACCTCGACATCCCCGTAGGCGAGCTGGGGGTGGACACCATGGGCCGCCACACCACCACCGCCACCACCCTCTACTCCCTGCCCGGCGGCGGCGCCATCATCGATTCCCCCGGGGTACGGGACTTCGGCCTCTGGCACATCCCCGCCCGCGATGTGGCCTGGGGTTTCATCGAGTTCAGGCCCCATATACCCGAGTGCCGCTTCCGCGACTGCCGCCATCGCGACGAGCCCGGCTGCGCCGTGACCGCAGCCGTCGCCCGCGGCCACATCGCGCGGCGGCGGCTGGAGAGCTATTGGGGGATACTGGAAGGGCTGGAGAGGCAGGGGGAGGTGGTTGGGGATAGGAGATCGGGGGTAGTGAATAGTGAATAGTGAATAGTGAATAGTGAATAGTGAATAGTGAATAGTGAATAGCAGGAGTCTAGCCCGGATGAAGCGAAACGGCGGACAATCGGTCGCTGGGGAGCCGGTTGGCTGAAAAGTGCCCTGAAAGAATGGAAAAAGCTCGGTCCCAATGCGCGAGAACTTTTCGCTAAAAAACTCAAAGAGCGGCTTTCCAATCCACATGTTCCTTCCGCAGCAGTTAGCGGAGGAACAAACCTGCACAAAATCAAACTGCGTCAACTTGGATATCGGTTGGTCTATTCGGTCTTCGATACTACCGTCACGGTCACTGTTCTTGCGGTCGGCAAAAGAAATCGAAGTGAAGTTTATGATCTGGCTCTTTCACGCGAGAAAGCCGATAAGCCATAACTAATAAAGGGGTAATAAGGGATAGCCCCCGGTTGCGTGCGCTCCCAGCATCGTGGTCTGTGCCCTCTTTCGGCATTTCCTCACGACATGTTCCGCTTCAGCACTATCCGCCGAGAATGTGGTGTCCTGGCGTCCAGTTTCTCACTTCACGCCTTCGGTCATTTCAATATCCTTGCGTAGCAGGTCATTGACGAGTTCGGTAACCTCGACGCCTTTGTTATCGGCCTTATCCACCAGGTAGCTGCACACGTCCTCATCCAGATATACCGGCAGGTTCATTTTGGCGTTGGGCCGATAGAACTTGCCGCGCTCAACGTTAGAAAAGTCGGCTCGTCAGCAGAATTCGTGGGTGTAGATGAGGAGAATTTCCTCTCGCCAAGTCGCCAAGAGCGCCAAGTCAGGATCATCCTTGGTACCCCTCGGTCACGATAGATGGCGCTCGTATTGCCCCCGGGGCCACGGGATATTGCACAGGGCACGAATACAACGAAAAACATAAGCTGAAGCTTTCTTGGCGTCCTTCGCGTTCTTGGCGAGAGCCTGTTGTTCGTTGCGGAAAAACCAACCCAAAGTAGCGCCACGCCGCCATCATTTATCCATGTACATCACTGGTTGGCGCTCGCCGCGAGCGAAACATTCACCCACAGATTCTGCGGACGAGCCGTTTATTCTTTCACGGCGGCTATTACGGCATGGGGATTCTGATCGACCACCTTCAACAGAACCCTTGCTGTTCCTCGCGGCGTGCGCAGCCCTTGCTCCCAATGCCGAAGCGTGCCGATGGAGATGCCAAACGTCGCGCAGAAGCGTTCTTGGCTCATACCCGTTTTCTCCCGAATTGCCCGCACATCAAGGGTTTCCGGAGTATGTTCCACCACGCCGGATTTCTTCCCTTTGGCGTGGTTTGCCGCATCTGTGAGCCCCTCAGCTATTTCAGTGAATGCCTTGCCCATTACTCCGCCTCCAAAATACCACCAAGTCGTTTACCGCTTTCGCCAACCGCCGCTTCTCTTCAGCCGAAATATTTGCCTTTTCGTTCTTTCCGAACGCCGCCAATAGGTAGAGGGGCATCAGTTCACTGTGAAAGTAGTAGATCACGCGAACACCGCCACTCTTACCGCTACCTCGACGGACCCACCTAAGTTTACGAATACCGCCCGTACCTTGAATCAATACGCCAGCACCGGGATGTTCAGCGAGATAAGCGAACAGATCCGCACGGTCTTCATCGAAGAGCAAAGCCCCAATCTTGCGCTGAAATGGGGCAGTCTCGGCGATCGTGATCATCGCTGGAAAATGTACGCCAATGGCGTAGTTGTCAAGGGCGCATTATCTCCGCAGCCGCAGGCCGCCGGCCTGGCTGCCGAACTGGTAGGTGGCCAGGCCCAGGCCGATGAGGGCCGTACCGGCCCACACCTCGCCCGTCAGGGGCTCGCCGTTGAGGGCGGCCCCGAGGAACAGGGCGCACACCGGCGTCACCAGGGTGATGAGGGCCACCCGGGTCACCGCCAGGTGACCGAGCACGTAGTAGTAGAGGGCGAAACCCAGCACCGAGCCCACCACCCCGAGATAGAGGATGGCTGCGCCCGCCCGGGCCGGCACCTCCTCCGGCCAAGCGGCCCCCGTGAGGAACCAGGTGAGAAGGAACAGGGGCACCGCCACGACCAGCCCGCCCGTGGTGACGGCGAGTCCCGACAACCCCGCGTCGAGCCGCTTCACCCACACCGCACTGGCCGAGTGGAACACCGTGGCGCAGAACACCGCCGCCACCCCCATCGCCACCCCGGTATCGATGTCCAGGGCGGTACCGAATATCACCACCAGCCCCGCCAGCCCCAGCACCATGCCGCCGAGGCGCGCGGGCGTGAAGGCCCAGATGATGATGACGCCGAGGTAGGCCGCCGGCACGGACATCTCGATTCTCCTTGGCACTCTGCACATCAGAAAACAAAAAGGCCGCAATCCTTTGGGAATTGCGGCCTCTCGGGAGGGACTTCGTCCTGGTATCGGTCTACGGTCCCGCATCACCCCCGAGGGCACACACACCCATGGGCAGTCGCGCGTGGGACCACCATACGAAAGCGCGGGCGATGGGGGAAAGGAAAGTCATAGGTTATAGATGCTGCCCCAAGGGCGCTTGGCGGTCAACCGGCGGGGACGAGACAGGGCTGGCGGCCGGGGGTTCCTTCCCTCAGCCCCCGGGCGCGCCGCTCACCACCAGCTTCCCGAATAGCGCGAGGCAGAAGCCCAGCACCGCTAACGGCTGATTCGTGCTTGCCACCGATTCGACCAATCACGAGGAACCACGGCTCATCCATCGTCGTCGCCGGGATCTCTATAAAGTCCGGATCGGCCCAGAGTTCCTGAGCCTCGATGCAATCGATGCCGTGCTTCTTGGTGTTGGCACGGCTCTTCCGTTCATCGAACTCAAACATGGCTAAAAACTATACCTTATGGCTCAATCCCCGACGCCGTCGACGCGCTTCCCGGCGGCTTCTAACGCCGCTACTCAGCGGCCAAAGCATGTTGGCGGGGCTTTTGCGCTTTTTGCGCTTTTTGCGCTTTTTGCGCAAGGCATGACAGCATGTTTTGGTCCGTCTGGAGTGTTTTGTGAGGGCTTTTGGTGTAACGTACGGCACTTCCGTACAACTGAGGGCAGATGCTATGGATACCGTAAGCGTTAATCAATTCAGGGACAACCTGAAACGCCTTGTAGAACAAGCACTTAGCAAGCATGAGCCGCTTCGGGTTACTCGCCGCTCTGGCGAGGACTTTGTTGTGCTCAGTGCCGAAGACTGGGAAAGGGAGCAGGAGACTCTTTACATTTTGCAGAATAGTGACCTCATGAAGCAGATTGCTGCATCCTCGGCCACGCACAGCAAGAAGAAGGGATACAAGCCTACGAAAGAGCAGATGGATGAGATCACTCGTATTTGAAGGCAACACCTGGGAAGCATACGAGGCCATGCGGGAGAGCGACAAGAACCTGCATAGGTCATTGCGCAAGCTTCTCAAAGAAATGCTCCGGTCCGACGACCCCAGCGAAGATACAGGAAAGCCTGAGCCGCTGAAGCACAACCTATCTGGGTTGTGGTCGAGGCGGATTTCTCAAAAGGACCGGGTGGTTTACAAATTTGACGATGCCTACATCTACATCTTCGCTCTTGGGGGGCACTACGATCAGCCCTAACGTCGCAAACAACGGCGCGACCGAAAGGAGCATCCGGCGCCGCCAATAGGGACACGCCAATAGGGACAGACCACGGTAGCGTGCGCTCCCAGCATCGTGGTCTGTGTCCTCTTTCGGCATTCCCTCACGATATGTTCAGCTTCAGTATTATCTGCCGCGAATGTGTTGTTCTTCCTGGGACCCCGTTTCCCACTTCACGCCTTCGACCATTTCGATATCCTTGCGTAGCACGTCATTGACGAGTTCGGTAACCTCGTTGAAATGATCATCCGCACGGCGGCATTACGTTCGTCGATTTCCTGGAAGCAACGCACCACCACCAGCAGCGCGCCATTGTTTGCGTGTCCCCCGGTGACCCAGCAATCTTCGGTCCCTATTGCCACTCAATTTTGAGATCTTTCCGCGACTGGGCACAATCTCTCAAATAGAGGTTAATAAGGCTCTGATACGGAAGGTCTTTCTTCTCGGCAAGATTCTTGAAATACGCAATGGTATCTTCATCAAGCCGGATCGTAACCTGCTTCTTGAGCTTCTTAGCGTATGGGTTCTTGACGGAATCTGAAAAATCGTAATGATCACGCATGTCTATACCCTTCAAAAGTCTTTCGTTCTCGCTTATCCGCCTTACGCGCAGAGATGATTCGAATGGTCTCACCATCTCTAACGCAGTGGCACACCACCAGCAAACGAGAATGAATACTCGTTCCGAGTAGTATGAACCGATCCTCCTCTTCAGAATGGTCGGGGTCCGCTATAAGCCGACCGAACTCGTCCGTAGGCAGTTTTGGCCTCGTGAAACGAGACATCATGCTTCTTGCGATTAGCGGCATCCTTACGTGGATCCCAGTCAAAGTTAAGATGGCTCACGCATTACATTGTAATTATCGTGTGCGTATTGTCAAGGCGACAATCGCCCACCGCCCCCAACTGGAACACTTTGCTAACACTGTGAACGAACGCCGGCGTCGCCTGCCCATGGACGTGATTGGTCATCCAAACATAGGCATAAATGGCCAGACCGTGCTTGGAGGTCGCTTCCACCAGCGAATCACGGAAAACTTGGCGGTCCGCATCCGCGGTAAAATCACTTCGTGGTCGTTACCCCACCGCATAATGTGCTGGAGCTGACCGGGAATGACGTAGCGGGCGAAACGGGCCATGAGTGGCACATACCTGAAGACTTGGTGGTAAAAGCCTGGCACAATATCGTATCTGACCCCTCAGGGATCCCCTCATTTTTAATCTCAACAATGGCTTGCAACTTGTTGATCTGAAGATCATTCTTGGAGTCCTCACAATCACCATGAGGACCGGCGATGAAAGCAGCACAGGCGCTTCGGCAGGATGACATCATCGAGTTCATTGATACGCTTTTCGACGGCGACTTGCACGCCAAGCGCGTGTTGTCGCTGGCGAACGCGGCTTGGGGAGTGCTGGCCAGCGCTTCGCTGGCAGTGCACGCCATCGGTCAGGGTCTGGCGCATGCCCAGGGGACGCTGAGCAAGCATGGTGTGAAGCAGGTGGACCGGCTGCTGAGCAACCGCGGCATCAAACTCGCTAGGTTCTTTGCGTGCTGGGTGCCCTATGTTATCGGCGCACGTACCAAGGTGGTGGTGGCGCTGGACTGGACGAGCTTTGCCAATGACGGGCACGAGACGCTGGTGCTGTCGATGCTGACCCGTCATGGTCGTGCCACACCGTTGCTGTGGCAGACGGTGGAGGCTGCCACCCTCAAGGGCCGGCAGACGGATTACGAGGATGCGTTGCTGTGTCGGCTCTATGAGGTGCTGCCGGCGGGGGTGGCGGTGACGATCGTGGCCGATCGGGGCTTTGCGGACTGCAAGCTGTTGAAGCTGCTGAGCGAGGAGTTGGGTTTCGGCTATGTGGTGCGGTTGCGCAGCCAGTATTACATCACCAACGCCAAGGGCGAGCGGCGCAAGGCAGCGAAGTGGGTGGGTACCCATGGCCGGGCGCGCACGTTGCGCGATGCGACGCTGACCGACTCCCAAGCCCTGCCCGTGGCCACGGTCGTGTGTGTGCAGGCCAAGGACATGAAGGAGCCGTGGTGCCTGGCTGCCAGTGACCGCGAGGCGAAGGCGAAGACGCTCATCGGTTACTACGCCAAGCGCTGGGGGATTGAGACGAGCTTCCGCGACATCAAGGATCTGCGCTTCGGCATGGGGATGTCCTCGCTGCGGATCGGTCGCCCGGAGCGCCGCGACCGGTTGTTGCTGATCAGTGCACTGGCCATCGCCTTGCTGTCGCTGCTCGGTGCCGCGGGAGAGGCGTTGGGCTACGATCGCTGGCTGAAGGCAAATACCGTTAAGCGGCGTACCCACTCGCTGTTTCGCCAGGGACTGATGCTCTACGAACATATTCCGAATTGGCCTGAGGAGCGATTGCGCCCGTTATTCGAGAAGTTCACCGAACTCCTCCACGAGCAACGCGTGTTCCGCGATGCCTTCGGTATTATTTGAGTTAAAAATGAGGGGATGCCTAAGATCTGACCCCTTTTTTTTATTGACGACGGAAGAACCGCCGGCGTTTATCGAAGGGGAGCTACCGCGGAGCGGTTTAGTTCAACGTTCCGTCTCAAGCGCGCGGCTTTTTGCGTCGCTTGGATCCGGTTGTTATGCGGCAGCAGTTTCAATCTTGCCGGGCAGTTTGCGAAGAATGAGCCTCTTCATCTCCACTTTGTTAGTGGCATTGTCGATGTCGATACCAACTAGCTTAGGCCTCTGTCGCAAATTAACTTGCCAAATGGTGGGATCTGTGATCTCCTACGGGGATGAAACGAAACCTCTTGCTGGAAGCCGCAATCGTTGAGAAATACGTCGCCGTTTCGCCGGAACTCAACGAACGTGGCCGGCGGTTGTGGGCGGCGGCGGAATCGCGCAGCATCGGTTGGGGAGGCGATGCGCTGGTGTCGTCGGCCACCGGGCTTGCCCGCGAAACCATTCGCAAGGGACGGCGTGAGATCGAGTCCGGCGTGCAGCCGAGTGCGCGGGTACGCCGCGCGGGTGCCGGTCGCCCCGGAATTGAGGCGAGCCAACCGGGGCTCCTGGAGGCGCTGGAGCGATTGGTGGACCCGCTGACGCGCGGCGACCCGGAGTCGCCACTGCGCTGGACCTGCAAGAGCCGGGCGAAACTCGCGGCCGCGCTGACGGCGCAAGGCTGGAAGGTGAGTTCGACCACGGTCGGACGGTTGCTCAACGAAGCGGGCTACCGGTTGCAGTCGGTGCGCAAGAGTCGCGAAGGGGTCTCGCATCCCGAGCGCCACGCGCAGTTCGAGTACATCAACGCGACGGCCGAGGGCCTGCTCGGCGCGGGCCAGCCGGTCATCTCGGTGGACACGAAGAAGGAAGAAGAAGGAGTTGATGGGCGATTTTCGCAATGGGGGGCGGGAATGGCAGCCCAAGGGCGCCCCGGAGAAGGCACTGGTGCACGACTTCCCCAGCGATGGGCTCGGCAAGGCGATCCCCTACGGGATTTACGACATGGGGCGCAACGAAGCCTGGGTCAACGTCGGGCGTGACCACGACACCCCTGCCTTTGCGGTGGCCTCCATTCGTCAGTGGTGGCAGGAGATGGGCCGCGCGGCCTATCCAAAGGCCGAGGAGCTGTTCATCACGGCTGATGCTGGGGGATCGAACGGCTACCGTTCGAGGGTATGGAAACATGAATTGCAAGGATTCGCCGACGAGACGGGCCTGCGTATCCGCGTGAGCCACTTTCCTCCGGGCACGAGCAAGTGGAACAAGATAGAGCACCGCCTGTTCTGTCACATCACGCAGAACTGGCGAGGCAAGCCTTTGCGTACCTTCGAGACCATCGTCGACCTCATCGGCCATACGCGTACTGCCAAGGGGCTTCGCGTCAAGGCGAAGCTGGACGAGCGCAAATACCCCACCGGTGCGAAAATCACCGATGCTCAGATGAAGGCCATTGCGCTCACGCGCAACGACTTCCAAGGTGACTGGAACTATGAGATCCATCCGCGTACCGAGTAATGCCAACTTGGCAAGTTAATATCGATCACTCTCCTTACCGTCGGAGTCGTAATCAAGAACCACCCCTTCCGAGATTTCACGACTCTCCGCACTGGGTCGTTCGGACAGATCGATATAAAGCGAGTCAGTTTCCGGATAATAATTTAGCTTCATGACTTAAATCCTCGGTCCGGGAATGCGTTGTGAATTGTCACCTTCTCTTCCAGGGTAACAACCCGCAAGTAGCGCCCTTCAAGCTCGGGAATCGCGGCCCAATAGCGATAGCGATTGTGCTCTTGGGACTCCGACTTAATAGCGTTTTCAATCACATAGATACACCACTCTTTTTTCAAGTAGGGGCGCTTCCGCAGCACTTCCTTCTCAAAATACTCCGTGAATTTGCACTTATCCATGTATGTTGTACTCCATTGCCCCAGGGTTCACGATTGTTAACGGCTGAGCAAAACCGTGCATTATGTATTGCGTGACATAATGCGCGGGTTTTTACAGCCATCTACAACGATCCAGCCGCATCCGCCGTAGGGACGCCGGTTACCCGGCGCCCCCGGCACAGTCCCGGACGTGCGGTTTTCCCGCATCCGGTTCCTCGGTTGTACTCGCTTTCGCGCGGTCGATAGGCTTCATGCAAACACCCGCCGTGCAGAGGGCCGTTCGGTAATGCGGGGTTTGGCGATTCCGAGCTTTTCCACGGCACCGGCGAATGCCTGCCAGGTGAAACTCTTGCGCTTCCCGCCTCTCCGATTCAGCCACTTGAATGCACACTCCATGGCCCATTGATAGAACCGCCATAACGACCGCGAGTTGCCCCGCAGACCGTAGTAGTTGTAATGCCCCACCAGGCGACGATTCAGTCCCCGTACAAACTCCCTGCCCGGCAGATGCCGGTTGCCCTTAATCCACACCTTGATGCGACGACACGCGCCTTGCAACTTCTTGCGAGCGGTTCGACGCATGACGCGCGGCTTACCCTTGCGGTCCCGGAACCAGTACAGTTCGAAACCCAGAAAGGTGACCCGGCGTTCCATGCTCAGATGAAATCGACTAAAGCGCACGATCCGCGTCTTCTCCGGCGCCACCTCCAGGCCGAACTTTCCCAGCCGTAGCGGTAGCATCTCGAAGAACCGCTCCGCATCTTCCTGATAACGAAACGCACAGACAAAATCATCGGCATATCGGCACAGCATTACCTCGCCCCGGCAACGGGGCCTGAATACACGTTCGAACCAGAGGTCCAGCACGTGATGCAGGTAGAGGTTGGCAAGCACCGGGGAGATGATCCCGCCTTGCGGGGTGCCCGCTCCGGGATGGAGTACCTGTCCATCGGTCTCCAGTATCCCGGCTTTCAGCCATTTCCGGATCAAGTGCACAAAGGCGCGGTCGTCGATCCGTAACGACAACATCTCCAGAAGCCAGTCGTGGTCCATGTGATCGAAAAACCCCCGTATGTCCGCCTCGACCAGGTAGCCATAGCTCCCGAATTGCAGACGAAACGTGAGGTCACACACTGCTTCCTTGGCGCTTCGACCCGGCCGGTAGCCGTAACTGCTATCCAGAAAGTCGCTTTCGTAGATCGCCGTCAGCAGCTTGGCACAGGCCAGTTGCACGAGCTTGTCTTCCAGCGCCGGGATACCCAGCGGCCTTTGTTTTCCATTCTCCTTGGGGATGTAAACACGCCGTACGAGCTTTGCTCGATAGCGTTTAGCTTTCACACGCTCCGCCAGGTCAGCAATATTGGCCATCAGGTTCTCACCATAGGCCGCCGCCGTCAGTCCATCCACACCGCTGGCAGCATCCTTGTTCAGTGCCTGCCAGCAATGCAGCAGAAGTTCGGCATTCACTTCCCGGTAAAGGTCGCGAAAGCGATGGTGTTTACAGGCTTTCGCCCGTTTGGCTATTCCCCGCAGTGAGGTGGGCTCATGTTGATCCGATCCAACGTGTCCGGCACGAGTTTCCTTTGCGGGCTGCGTACTCCCGTCGGGTCCTTCGCCTTGTGGCTGGCTTTCCCAACCTCCGACTACTATGCCCGATAAGACACCCCGTTCGCATGCGGCCGTTCCCGGCCTGCCTGTCCGTTCCCTGTTCGGCCCCTCCACCGGAGCATACGCCGTGTCCAGGCTCTTCACCCTTGCGTGTCCCAGCTCTGTCGGTTTCATGGCTTCACCTCGTTCAGGAGCTTGCGGGGCTTCCCGAGTTCTACGGCGCCTCTCTTCCTGCATGCCACGGCCTGTGGACTCCGGCGGACCTCCACACCCAAGCCATTCCGGGCGCTTCGTGTTGTCTTCCAGCAAGTTAAAACTGTCGACATCCGCAATAAGCTTATTTCGAAGCTGTACCAGCACTTCAGGGTGCGCGACCACCCCTACGGCCTACAGGATTCTCTGTGTACGCTTACCTCACTTATCGTTCGCGGGTTGCCCCGCTCCTCATTGAGATCAACACTCGATACGGGTGGGTGGCTAACCCTTGCCCGACGGGGACTTCCACCCCGCAAGAGACGCCGAGCTTTGCTCGGCGCGATAACTAATAAGCATTTCTCCCCCGTGCGCAGCATGGCGGAGAAATGTCTGTTGGACCAAGCCGCCCATCAGACCGGCGCGGACTGATCTACCGAGAAATGTATTGCGCAGGGTGGGTGGGCGCGGTGCGCCGGGGATGGCGCTGATCGGGGTGGTGGTCGTGACCGGCGAGGCCTCTTCGTCCATGTCTTCGGTCCCTGCGACGTGCGATGGGTGGTCATTCTCTCGCCATTTCTGCGCAAAATCCAACGCCCGGACAAGCGGGACTGCCGCCTTCCTGCGCTTGACGGCAATGGAGATACCGGCGGTGGTAGCGAAGCCGCCCAGAGAAACGGGACAGATCTATTTTCACGGAGCTACTATGGGCGCCTCCGACTTCCCATCACCACCGCCCGCTTCCTCGCTTGTTACGGCTTGTCCACGGATGCGCGCCTCCTGCACACCGATGATGGGATCTCCTTGGTTACCGCACATTCGCAATGTCAGGCTCGACACGGCCTCGGATCGCGGGGAGTGCCCGTCATGCTTGCCAGGGCGCATGACGGCTGTTGCCTGCTGGTGGGACAAACCCATCGGCACTCACCAACGAACTTTTCGGAGCTCTACACCTTCAAGGTCGGCTTCACCCGTTACCCTTGCACCTCGCCTGCCTTCATACCTACGCATCAACCAGCCCGTCACCGGGCTGACTGCAAGGCTCGATACCGGGCCCGTGGCTAGCGGTTACCCGGGCGGGATTCCCACCCGCTAAAATGTGCGGCATTGCCAATTATTAAAGATCCGTTGCCGCCTGTTCCCTCGTTGCCCCACGTGGTGGGGAACGCCGGGTAAGATGATCCGTGGGAGCCGAGACATGTGCATAGCGTAAGCCGAGAGGGAAGTGGTGAAAACAGTAAAGTGTCACCGTAATTCCGAGAGGGAAGTGGTGAAAACAGTAAAGTGTCACCGTAATTCGAGAGGGAAGTGGTGAAAACAGTAAAGTGTCACCGTAATTCCGCGCTCGAAGCTGGCGTGCAGCCCCTCGGGATCGAACAGCATCCCCATCAGGGACGTGAACCGCAACTGCGGCTCGGCACGCGCCTTCTGTGTGAAACGTTCGAGTCGTGTGCTCACGGGCATAGTCCTCTCAGCGTAGGGCCGTGTTGCCCCTCTCCCGTTATCTCAAGCCGACACCCCTTGGCTCCTCCCGCATTACCGGGACTCCTCGCTACTATGGGTGCCTCCGACTTCCCATCAACACCGCCCGCTTCCTCGCTTGTTATCGCTTGTCCACGGGTGCGTGCCTCCTGCACACCTGAGTAGCGCCACCTATTTTGATGGTGATTTTGCTTTCTGAGGTCTAGTTTGGTGATGGTTTGAGGGGGATCCCCATCGGGGATCTTGACTAGAAGATCCCCTCCGGGGAGTCTCCGGTTACCAAGCCAGGAGACCCCGTAAGTGTGCCACGTCCTACTGCAAGATCCCGCTTTTTTTCATCTCCTTATCTCCATCGACCAAGAACTCGCCGCGACGACGCGGCTGCAGGGTTGCCGGGCGTGCGGGGGGCCACTGCATGTGGCGGACTATCCGCGTAAACCACGTGGCTGTCCGGCGGCGCTACAGGAGGCTTATTCCCGGCGTTTGAGCTTCACCTGCGGTCGCTGTGATCACCGCACGACGCCGCCGTCGGTGCGGTTTGCGGGCCGTCGTGTGTATCTGGCGGTGGTGTTTATGTTGCTCTCGCCGCCGGGCAGCGCTTCGGCTCGAACCGTGTGCGCTCGGTTGCGCATCGCGGCGGTCACGCTGAAGCGCTGGCGGGCGTGGTGGTGCACCACTTTTCCCGCGACACCGTTCTGGCGATCGACCTGCCAGCACTTCATGCCACCGGTGGCGATTCACCAGTTGCCGCAGAGCCTGTTGCAACGCTTCGAGGCGAGCGCGCTGAGCGATCGTCTGGTACAAGCGCTGCGCTTCATTGCGCCCTTGAGCACCCGTGCCATGGTCAGGTAATTCGCGGGTTGCCCACTACCCGCAGAGGATGTCGATAGACTGCCGATCAGGCACTTTGTAGCCTGCGTTCCCATCAACAAGGCCACCATGGGAGCGAGCATGAGCAACGAGGACGAACTACCGCAACGCGATCGTTGGGCGCGACTGCGCTTTGCGATCATCGGACCGCTGCTCGCCGCGCCGCCGGCCCCGGGCCAGTTGCGCGCCGCGCTGAAGGACTTGGCTGCCAAGACTTGGCGTCATCCGTTCACGGGGCTGGAGATGCGGTTCGCCGCCTCGACTCTGGAGCGTTGGTTCTACGCCGCCAGGCATGCCGCCGATCCGGTGCGGGCGCTGCGCAATCAGGTGCGGCGCGACATCGGCCGCTTTCCGAGCCTGTCAGCCGAGGCCGTGCAGGCGCTGACGACCCAGTACCGCGAACACCCGGGCTGGACCGCCCAGTTACACCATGACAACTTACGCGTGACCCTCGCCGACGCGAAGTCGCCCTCGTATCCGAGCGTGCGGCGCTATCTGAAAGCCCAGGGACTCGTGCGCCAACGAACGCCCAAGCGCGCCACTGACGGGGCGATGGCCGCCCGCGACTGGCTCGAACAGCGCGAAGTGCGCAGCTACGAAGTCGCGCATGTGCTGCAGCTCATGCATCTGGACTTCCATCACGGCTCGCGCAAGGTCCTGACCCGCCGTGGCGAGTACGTCAAACCGCTGCTGGTCGGCTTCATCGACGATCGCTCACGGTTCTTGTGCCATGCCCAGTGGTACACGAACGAGCGCACCGAGGAGCTGGTCCACGGCCTGTGCCAGGCCTTGCAAAAGGTCGGGTTGCCGCGCTCGCTGATGACCGACCGCGGCGCGGCGATGATCTCGGCCGAGTTCACCGCGGGGCTTCATCACCTGGGTATTGTGCACCTGCCAACGTTGCCGTATTCGCCGCATGTGAATGGTAAGCAGGAGAACCTCTGGGGCCGCGTCGAAGGGCGCCTGCTCGCCATGCTCGAGGGCGAACCGAACCTCACACTCGAGCAGCTCAACGTGGCGACCCAAGCCTGGATTACCCAGGAATATCATTGCACCGTGCACAGCGAGCTCGGCGAGACACCGCTCGATCGCTTACTCGCCGGCCCCAACGTCGCGCGCGAGTGCCCCGGCAGCGACGACTTGCGCGCCGCCTTCCGCCTTGAGGTCAAGCGCAAGCAACGCCGCTCTGACGGCACCGTCAGTCTCGACGGCCAGCGCTTCGAGCTGCCGTCGCGCTATCGTCATCTGAGCGAGGTGCATCTGCGCTATGCCCGCTGGGACTTGAGCCGCGTCGACCTGGTCGATGCGCGCACGGGCACCATCCTCTGCCCGGTGCGCCCGCTCGATAAAACGGCCAACGCCGACGCCCTGCGCCGGCGCGTCGAGCCGACCCACCCAGCGCCGAGCGCCGCGACCAACACCGGCATCGCACCGCTGATGAAACAAATGATCGCCGACTACGCCGCCACCGGCCTGCCGCCGGCCTATTTACCCACCAACGAGAAGGATTGACCCCGCATGAACCAGAAACTCCTGGCGCTCTATGGCCTCAAGTGGAACCCCTTTACCCCTGACGTGCCGACCGAAGCGCTCTATGTGCCGCCCCAGATCGAGAACTTCTGCTGGCGTATCGAGCAGGCGCACCTGCGCGAGGGCGGCTTCGCGCTTGTCCATGGTGATCCCGGCTCCGGCAAAAGCGTCGTCATGCGACTGCTTGCCGAGCGCCTCTCACGCCTGACGGACTTGTCGGTCGGCGTCATCCACCATCCGCAAAGCAACTTGAGCGACTTCTACCGCGAGCTCGGTGACATCTTCGGGATCGCCATGCGCATGAGCAACCGCTGGGGTGGCTTCAAGGCGCTGCGCGCCCGCTGGCTCGACCATCTCGGCTCCGCCAATCGACGCCCCGTCATCCTCATCGACGAAGCCCAGGAAATGACCCCCATGGTCTTGAGTGAGCTGCGCCTGCTGGCCAGCGCACGCTTCGATTCCCAATCGCTCCTGTGCGTGGTGCTCTCAGGCGATGCTCGCCTGCTCGACAAACTCCGCCGCGAGGAACTCATCCCCTTGGGCTCGCGCATTCGCACACGCCTCGCCACCGGCGTCGCAACCCGTGAAGAACTCCTCGCCTGCCTCGAACACCTGCTCGCCGCCGCCGGCAACGCCGGCCTCATGACCCAGGAACTGCGCCACACGCTCGCCGATCACGCCGCCGGCAACTACCGCATCTTCATCAGTATGGCCGCCGAACTGCTCATGGCCGCCGCGCAGCGCGACATCACCGTGCTCGACGAAAAACTCTATCTGCAGGTCTTCGCTGCGCCCGCAACGCAACCGCCTCGACGCAGCGCCGCTGGAGCCCGCTGACATGCACGACGATGCCGATCGCTTCGCCTTCCCCGAACTGCCCGACGAAGCCGTCGTTGCACTCAATGAGTTCCTCGAAGACTTCTATACCGCCTTCCAGAACCACTACTTCTCACAACTGCACCGCTGGTACCACGACCAGCGCCCCCACGACAATCAACTGACCTTGCCCCTCGACCCCTCGTCCTGATCTGTGCGCGTGACCGCGGCGGCAACGCAGCCGCCACCGCTGTCGATGGAACCATCACCAATCGTGAAAATCAGTCCATCAAATCGGGTGACCGCTCTCACACACCGATGATGGGATCTCCTTGGTTACCGCACATTCGCAATGTCAGGCTCGACACGGCCTCGGACTCCGGGGAGTGCCCGTCATGCTTGCCAGGGCGCATGACGGCTGTTGCCTGCTGGTGGGACAAACCCATCGGCACTCCCCCACCAACGAATTTTTCGGAGCTCTACACCTTCAAGGTCGGCTTCACCCGTTACCCTTGCACCTCGCCTGCTTTCGTACCTACGCATCAACCAGCCCGTCACCGGACTGACTGCAAGGCTCGATACCGGGCCCGTGGCTAGCGGCTACCCGGGCGGGATTCCCACCCGCTAGAATGTGCGGCATTGCCAAGCCGCTGCCGTCCCCTATTATTACTCGGCGGCCGCTGAGTCGGGCGCCACCGCAGCGGGGGCTGTTCGACGAGATGAGGTAAGCGCACGCTCACTTCGTTTGAACATGTGCCGTCAGCGGCGCGACAACGGCGTTGCCTGTCCGGAAAAGCGGTGGGCGGGGGAGATTTGTGTCGGCGAGTCCGTCTCCGGGCTGGATCCGGGTACGTGAACCCGATCAGCACGCTGATAAGCGAGCCACAGCAGCCTACCGACGACGGATGCCGACGCAGGTCAAGGAAGACTGCCCGCTACGAGCCGCCGAAAAGGTGGTTTATACATCCTCATACGGTGCCTCGCGATCGAGTTGGAAAACGAATGAATTGAGTCTAAGATTTACCAACCGACGAATGATTAAATACGGAGGTTGATTGATTGTGAAGAGAATATTCCTTTCCTGGCTCGTGCCCGCCTTTATCCTGCTTTCAGTTTCCTCTGTAGCCCACGCGGCTTTGTATTCACGCCTGAATGGATTGGCGTACTACGATGATGTTCTGGATATCACTTGGCTGGCCGATGCCAATGCAGCAGTCGGTACTGCCTACGACAATGGGTTTTCACCTGGTGATGGTCGGATGTCCTGGCCCAATGCGATAGACTGGGCGGCTGCCTTGACTGTTGATGGCGTCAGCGGCTGGCGCCTGCCAAGTATGAATCTTGATGGGGATTTGCAGGTGTATGACTGTAGCGGCGCGCCTCAGGAGTCTGAAGCCAATTGTATGGATAACGAGTACGATCATCTGTATACCTACACCGGCATCACGGCTGGATCACCGGGGCCATTTGCCAACGTCATGGGTGACAGTCGTTATTGGTCTGGCTCAGAAAGGCCATCCAATCCCACAAATGATGCGAAATCCTTTTCTTTTGCTTCAGGTGGTCCGGGAGACGCTAATAAGGAACTCGTTTATTACTATGCGTGGGCTGTTCATGATCCTCATGAGTCCCGACTTCTCGTCAGGACGCGAGGCGGAACATGCTGATTCTTTCAGTGTCCTGCCGTTCGGTGATGAATTTTGCCAGGGAATGGGTTTTGGCGGAACTCAAGAGAAATTCCGGCAGCGTGTTGCGTAGCGCATGAGTGACGACGAGCTCCGACGGGGGAATACCGGGTCGGATCGTCCGCAGCCACGAGCCGAAGGATTGCCAGATGAGCTGCGGGAAAACCACCGACAGATACTGAAGCAAGCCTTGAGCGACGACGCCGGCCTGCATGAAGACGTGGTAGGCGTGGATCTTGCGTTTGACGTTCTCGCGATACCTGAGCGTTTCCCGGTGCAGGTATTGATTGCCGTTGCGGCGTTTGAGCGGCTTCATGTCCTGCATCCAGAAGTGATAGGCGAAGGTGCCGATCTGTCGGACGGCCTGCTTGAAGCTGTGCTCGATCTTGAAGCGCAGGCCGTAGAGGCGAATGATCTCGACGGCGTCCAGGGCGACGTCGGTGCACATCAGCAGGCAAGAGCCTCTGGTCGGGTGGATGACGGCGACGAAGCGCACGAGCTGTCCGGCGGGCCGCCAGAGCAGGTCTCGGACCTGGTACCGAATCGTGACGTTGTCCTCGCCGTAGACGGGGCTTGGCCCGGATTGGAAGTCGTTCGTGTCGTTCAGCAGTGACCTGAGCTTGAGCTTCTTCCCGTAGCGTCTCGGCCGGCCTCTTTTCCTCGGGCCGCGCTGGCGATAGGGGGTGTAAGCGACGGCATTGGATCGGACGCGGGTGACGAGATGGTTGCCCTCGGCGATGAGGCCGCGAACCATCTTGCCGGCGGCGTAGTAGGCATCGGCAACGTAGTAGAAGGGTTCCGTGATCGCCACGGTCTGAATCAGGGCGAGCATCTTGTCGAGCAGGGTGCGCCGGTCGCGATTGGAGAAGACGAGGCCCTCGTGGATGCGCACGGCGAGGGGGACAGCGAAGACGCTTTGGTCGGCCTCAACCAGCAGGCTCACCGCCTGAAGGGAGTGTCCCATGATGTATTCGGGCTTGGTGTTGGCGTCGGACTGCTGATGCAATAGCTTCACGGCGGGCATCTTCTTGCCGCGCTTGGGGACTTTGATTCCGTCCCCGACCATGACGCGGCGGCCGTTGACGAGCAGCGGCGCGGGAAAGAGCCGCAGCACGGCTTGGGTCCACAGCGCCGCGAGCCGCTCGAGCTTGATGGCGCGGCTGTGGAACGAATCCAGCAGGTTGTCGTAGAAGCGGGGCTTGAGGGCGAGCGCCCGCACGAGGCTGGTCACGCCTAAAAGATCGCCTCGCACGGTGAGACCGGCCACGGCGGTGGCGAACCACAGGAAGGTGCGCAGGCGCGAGAACGCCGGACGCAGCAGCCAGATTGCTTTCCACCAGGACTCCCATAGCGACATCGTCCACCTCCCATGAAGAGAATGAAACGGTGATTTGGCCCGCCGCGCGGGGCCGGTTATGGAGAAGGCATGCCGGGCTCGGGCTCCTGGACTTCCACGGCCATCACGGCCGCGAGCACCGCCAGGCGCTCGGCGGGCGGCATGGCCTCGTAGCGGCGGGCCCAGCTCACCGCCTTACGCTTGATGCGTTGGCGGTCCGTGAAGTTCTTGCCCGCATAGCGCGCCCAGTGCAGGCGATCGACGCTGAAGTTGAACCACAGCTTCTCGGTGACGACGCCCGCCTGGTTCATCACCTGAAGCTCGAGGCTGCGCCACCCGGCCAGCCGCTCGTCGTAGAGCGCCGAGGGGTAGCCGGAGAGGATCACGTGACAGGGCAGGCGCTTGAGCAGCTCGAGCAACGCCACGTGGTCGTGCTCTTCGTAGTCGAAACGGTATCGGCGCTCGCCGCGGCGGGTCGGCTGCAGATAGGGCGGGTCGCTGTAGATGAGCTCTCGCCCCCGATACGCATACTCGGCCAGGAATCGGTGCGCGCAGCCATGCACCAGCTCGACCGGATAGGGGCACTCGAACTTCGCGAGCGCTCGCCGATTGCGGTCGATGCCGATGTTGACGAGCGCCGGCAGCTTGCGCTGCATGATCGCCCCGCCGCCGAGGTGGCTCTCGATGTAGGTGTCGTGGGGCGGCATCAGGGCGATGATCGCCTGGCACAAGCCCGACGTCGCCTTCGATCCGAAGTAGCTACCCATCGCTGCCGATCCGTGTCCGTGACGACCAGCAGACTAGCCTCATTCAGCTAGGGTGTCAAACGACGTCGATGACTCGGGGCAGCGCCTTGCGTACCTGATGATCGAACGTCCGCCAGTGTTATGCTATCGACATGAGTGAGAAGCATCCCTTCGTCGGCGGGCTACTCGACTACATGGGCTCGCCCCAGGGCCAGCGCTCCATCGAAGTCTCAGACGCTCTCTGGGCGCTCATGGACGGCGTGCAGCTCGATCCCGGACGACGCGAGATCATCTGGCCCGAGGCCCAACGCCTCAGCTTCGATCAGTCCATCGAATGCATACAGAAGGCGTATCCGGACTTCCCTCGTGAGCGTATTACGAGCTTCCTGATCTCCTGGCTCGAGCACTACGCCCCGGAAGATTACTCCCAGGAACAACTAGACGAGCTCGATGCGCTCACCGAAGACTGGCTCGACGAGCTCGAGGGTCAGCACGGGGAGCAATAACCGCCGAGAACTCGGGACTCTTGAGATGATCGTGATGTTTCTCCTGTGCCAGTACCGGCCGGAGTGTGGCTTTTTGGTTCAGGGCTGCTTGGTCTGATAAGTTTGGCTAGACATAAAAAAGCCTAGTCTGAAAGAAATGCTAATGAAGAAGCCTTGTTCAACCTGGGTTTTTTTATGGTTCATCGCGCATTTTCGGGAAAGGCGGCGCGGATTTTGGGGAATAAAAAATGGGATCTGACCCTGTGGGATCCCCATGAATTTAGCTCATTTACAGGCTGTTGCCGCCGACTGTCTCCAGAAGCAGTTAACACCCTACCATGACATCCGCAAGGTGCAACGTCATGCGGTGGTCGTCAAGCGGAGAAACGGGACAGATCTATTTTCACGGAGCTACTATGGGAGCCTCCGACTTCCCATCACCACCGCCCGCTTCCTCGCTTGTTACGGCTTGTCCACGGATGCGCGCCTCCTGCACACCGATGATGGGATCTCCTTGGTTACCGCACATTCGCAATGTCAGGCTCGACACGGCCTCGGACCCCGGGGAGTGCCCGTCATGCTTGCCAGGGCGCATGACGGCTGTTGCCTGCTGGTGGGACAAACCCATCGGCACTCACCAACGAACTTTTCGGAGCTCTACACCTTCAAGGTCGGCTTCACCCGTTACCCTTGCACCTCGCCTGCCTTCATACCTACGCATCAACCAGCCCGTCACCGGGCTGACTGCAAGGCTCGATACCGGGCCCGTGGCTAGCGGTTACCCGGGCGGGATTCCCCCACCCGCTAGAATGTGCGGCATTGCCAATTATTAAAGATCCGTTGCCGCCTGTTCCCTCGTTGCGTCACGTGGTGGGGAACGCCGGGTAAGATGATCCGTGGGAGCCGAGACATGTGCGTAGCGTAAGCCGAGAGGGAAGTGGTGCAAACAGTAAAGCGTCACCGTAATTCAAACAGTAAAGCGTCACCGTAATTTTTGTTGGGCTATAGGTCCTCAATTTGTTCTACATACCTCTTAGCATCCGGATCAACAGCTGAGGATGAAAAAAGGTACTCCTCAAACCAGACATGCTTCGCAAAAGCCACCTCATTGTATTGTAAATCCCCTCGATCTCGCTCGTACATATTTCGGGCCGATTGATATGCATCGTTCCACGAGACCGATGTTACAACATTGACAAATGCAGTGCCATTACAGTGGCAGAGATGACCTTTTCCAAAAATATCTGGAAGGTTCGAGCCCGACCTAAACATATCAACGATGTTGTTATCGACGATGATTCTTGGGTAAATGGCCGATGTACTTTCGATCTCGTAGGCACGCGTTATTGCATGACTGTAGGTTAGCCGACCGCTCTGGAAATGCTTTGAGTAGGCAATTGCGCCTCGAATGAATAATTTCCGCTTCAGAAACGAAAGGAAAACCAATTTTATGATTCCGAGAAATTCTTCAAAATTAGTGTGAGTGTTGCACGTAAGAATGACAGTGTCCGATATAGCCTGGACTCCAAAGACCGCATTATTGACGGTATCAAATATCGATAGAGCCCCTTCTAGATCATCTTTCATAGAAGACATGCCGCGCCTCATGTCCGACTCCAGCCGAGCTCTGTAGCCCAAGACATCAATTAGGGCTGTATAAATATACTGCTCACTCATTCTAAGGCTTCTGCGATTTTCGCAATTTCCTGTTTGTACTCTTCCATCCGTCTCAGCCACGGCTCCCAAACTGTACCGTAGTACATCCGTCCGTCGCTCGACGCTTCCTTTGTATGTTCTTGCTCGATGTCGAAAATTGCCCTACCGAAAAGCTGAGCCACAGGGGCAAGCACCGCGACATCCTTGATCGAGGCAGTGTACGGGTTGCACGGATCAAAAGTGGATTTCGCTTCAAGACCATCATCTCCGACGAGACAGTTGCTTATCTCCGCTGCTATGCGCTCTTGCCATTTAATGTAAGACGCTTTGACCCGAGACCCTTGGTGAACCTTGAAGTTCTGCAAAACTGTGCCGGCTAGCTTCGGCCTGCCAGGAAACGGCGCGATACCGAACGGAGTCAAACTTGAGCAAATCACTTTGTGCTGAGATACCCACTGTTTCACAACGGTTCCGAGAAGCTGAACCGCCTGATAACAGAATCTATCAGGCACCAAGGGAATCACAATTTCGTCACAAGATAGGACAACGGTACGAGTAATAGCGCCAGTACTCGGACCAACGTCACATAGGATATAGTCAAAACCTCGCGCTGATCCCATGGACTCAAAAAGGCGATGTAGAGCAACATAAGTATTCTTCTCATGGATGTTTTCTGTAACCGCCTGATTCCAAGCAGTTCCAAAATACGTTTCCGCTTGAGAAAAAGCCAAATCTCCTTTGAAAAGGTGCAATCCTTCATATCGCTCATGCGGCACAATCTCTATATCCGCCTGGCTTATCTCGGACTGTTGGCCGCGAAAACGGGGAAGGAGGGCCTCATAGATTGAAGTACCAGGGAGTTCCTTGCTCGGGTCGTCTAGATCATCTCTCATCGCGAGAAATAGCTCGGTCATATTACACTGTGGATCGCAATCGGCTACGAGGACTTGGCTTCCTTTTTGGGAAAGAAATACGGCCAGATTAAACGTGGTGGTCGTCTTAGAGACCCCTCCTTTGTTATTGTATAAAGCTACAATCTTAGTCATTCATTTGCCTCACTTAGCTTACGGCGAACAACAGGGGACAGAATAACAGCGGACAGACCACGGTTACGCGCGCTTCGGATATCGCGGATATGATCGTCTGTCCACTTATACACCGCTTGTTATGCGATTCGTTGCAATGTGTTGGCAAGGTCACGGCCAGCCGTCGGGGAAGGAAGAGGCTTTCCCTTTTGGTGGTAAAGCTCAATGGCTTCATCAACGATTCGGCAAAGCTCGGTAAAAACTTCCTTTTCGTCTGCGCCGTGACAACCCCCATACACCAGCCCTGGTGCGCTACCCACGAAACACTGATCCTCTTCGGACCATTCCACGATTTTGGCGTACAGTGCGCTTTTCTTCATTTCTCAGCCTCCTGGACTGCCTTTTCTACGGCCCGGATCTGGTATTTCCTGGCATCGTCTTCGAGTTTCCCTGAAATCGTTACAAGCTTCGGCATTTCGGAGAAATGTCTGTCGGACCAAGCCGCCCCTCAGACCGGCGCGGACTTATCTACAGAGAAATGTATTGCGCAGGGTGGGCGCGGTGCGCCGGGGATGGTGCGGATGGGGGCGGTGGTCGTGGCCGGTGAGGTGTCTTCGTCCATGTCTTCGGTCCCTGCGACGTGCGATTGGTGGTCATTCTCTCGCCATTTCCCCACAAAATCCAACAGCCGGACGAGCGGGACCGCCGCCCCCTGGGCTTGACGGCAATGGAGATACCGGCGACGGCTGCGCCCTGTAAGGAAGCCACTTTCTACGGGGTCTCCTGAACGGGGATGGCCAGGCACGAAGCAGCCGCGTCATGCGGCCTGAATGGAGGATCCGCCATGTCACACCCTCGCATCATCCATGCCGGCGGCGGCCTCGCCGCCGTTCTTGTGGTCGGTCTCGCCCTGTCTCTCGTGGCGCCGCCCGCCGCGGCCTGGGGCTACGGCTATGGTCACCACTACGGTCGTCATTACTCCCCCTACTACGGCGGCCATCGCTATGGGCTTTACCGGAGCCATCGGCGCCACGGTTACCGGAGCTACTCGCCCTCCTACCGTTATCGCAGCCATGTCGGTTTGCGGGATTACGGCACCACCACCACGACCTCCAGGGACACCACCGACATCTCATCGTCGAACTATGACAGCAACGATGAAACCAACACGGTAGTCCAGGGGGGCGATGGCTGGTCGCGGCTGGCGGCGGGTGATGCCCGGGGTGCCCTGCGGAGCTTCGGCCTGGCGGCGGAGGCGGCCCCCGACAGCGGCCAGCCCAAGGCCGGTTATGCGGTGGCGGCGGCGGCCACGGGGGACCTGTCCCGCGGGGTATGGGCCATGCGGCGGGCCTTCCGCATCGATGCCGACGGCCTCCACTACCTGGAGGTGGACGACGAGTTGCGCCCGCGCCTGGAAGAGGTGCTGGCGGCCTACTCGCCGGTTGAGGGGCAGGACGAGGCCTTCATGAACGCGGCCCTCTACTACATCCTCGAGGCCCCCGACTCCGCCACCGAGGCCCTGGAAAGGCTGAAGGCCTTCGGTGACGACAGCGAAGCCGCGCAGAACCTGGAGGCCCTGATCGCCGAGCTGGTCCGGGAACGGGGCGCCGCCCCTGCGGACGCCCCCCTGTCGGTGGAGCCGGCCCCGGCACCGGGCTGAGGCACTCGAGGTCGGCGCCGCGCGAGTGGCGATGCCGCGGGGGCTTACACGCCCCCGCTGTGGACCACCTCGTAATAGAGCTTCTCCAGCTCCGCCTTGTGCTGGGTCTCTTCGTTGGCGAGGAACTGGAACAGCTCCTGGACGGGACCCGGGGACGTGCTTTGGGCCAGCTCCGTGTACTGGTCCATGGCCGCCTGCTCGCGATAGAGGGCGTACTGCAACACGGCCTGGTCGTCGGGGTTGTCGCCCAGATCCGCCGACTGCACACAGTCGGAGAAGCGCCGGTTGGCGGCCGGGGTCGCCACCCGTTCCTCCACCTGCTCCAGGACGTCGTCGCGGGTGGCGAGTTCCCCGAATAGATCGTAGTGACGTTGTTCCTCCTCCGCCAGCTCGTCCACTAGCCAGCGGATGCGTTTGCTCACCCGCGGCGCCAGGTCGCGGTAGAAGTCCCGCGCCGTCTCCTCGAAGGAGGTCGCGGTGGCGAGGATCTCGCCCAGGGTCTGAGCCGCCTGCAGGCGCTCCTTACCGCTGGGATGGCCTTCCCGGTGTTCAGTCATGATGCCTTGCTCCTGCGGTCCATATCTTCGAAATGGCCCTGGATATCCGCCGCCGCGCGGTGGCCGTCGGCCACGGCGTGGATGACGTCGGGGCCGTGGACCATGTCCCCCGCCGCCCACAGCCAGGGCTCGGAGGTACGGCAGGCGTCGTCCACCGCGAGCCGCCCGCGCTGCCATTCCAGGGCCTCCGTCAGGGCCTCCCCCAGCAGCGCGGTGTCCGCCTGCTGGCCGATGGCCTCCACGATCATGTCTCCGGGGTGGAACTGCTCGTCCTCTTCGTCGTAGCTCGGTGCGAAGCGGCCGTCGGCATCGAAGATGGAGCGCACCCCCCAGGTGCGCAGGCCGCGGAGCATATCCCCCTCCACCACGCACTCGCGCGGGCCGCGGGCGTCGAAGATCTCGATGCCCTCCTCGCCCGCCTCCCGCACCTCGTCGGCGTCGGCCAGGAAATGTTCCAGGTCCTCCAGGGCCGTCAGGGTCACGGCCACCTCGCCGTGTTGTTTTCGCTGCAGGCGGGCCAGGGTGCGGGCGATATCCATGGCCACGTTGCCGCCGCCGATGATCACGGCGCGGCGGGGTACCTCGAAGGTGTCCTCCTCCGTCACCCGCCGCAGCAAATCCACCGCCTTCAACACGTTGGGATGGTCGGCGCCGGGGATGCGGGTGGAGCGCGCCCACTGCAGCCCCAACCCCAGCAGCACGGCATCATGCTCGTCCCGCAACTGCTCCATGGACACGTCGTGCCCCACCCGGGTGTTGCAGCGGATCTCCACCCCCATGGCCTCGATGACGCCGATGTCCGCGTCCAGCCGATCGTAAGGCATGCGGTAGGCGGGGATGCCGTAGCGCGCCATGCCGCCCGCCTTCTCCAGGCCCTCGTAGACCACCACCTTATGGCCGTGGCGGGCCAGGTCGAAGGCCGCTGTGAGGCCCGACGGCCCTGCCCCCACGATACCCACGGAGCGACCGCTGGCCGGCTGCTTCGGGAAACGCTCGGCGACGATGGAGCGCACCCGCTCGTCACCCACCGCGTCCATGGCGAAGCGCTTCAGCCAGCGGATGGCCACGGGCTCGCCGCGCTTGCCGATGGAACAGGCGGTCTCGCAGCGGTGGGTGCACACCCGCCCGCAGGTGTGGGCGAAGGGATTGGTGCGGTAGATCTGGTGCACGGCCTCCTCCAGGTCCTGCTGCCAGATGGCGCGGATGTACTCCGGCGCGTTCATGTGGGCCGGGCAGGCATCGTGGCACATGCCGCACTGCACGCAGCGCGAGGCCTCCACGATGGCCTGCTGGAGGTCGTAGCCTTCGACGATCTCGTTGAAGTCGTCCACCCGCTCGGCGGCGGGCCGCTCGGCCATGGCCTGGCGGTTGGGATCCACGAGGTCGTTCTCGGCGGTCTGGGTCCAGCCCTCGCCGTAATATTCGTTATGGATCCCCTTGGGGTCCGGCAGGATGAAGTAGCTGGACAGCTCCTCGTCGGTGCAGGTGTGCACGTACTCCCGGGACAGGCGGATGGAGCCCGTGGGGCACAGGTCCACGCACAGGGCGCACCAGCAGCAGCGGCCATAGTCGATGGCCGGGCGCAGGTTGCGCACCCCGTTCAGGGGGTCCTCGGGCAGGCCCGGCACCCGCACCATGGTGATGGCCGCGTTGTCGCACACCTTCTGGCAGGTGGAGCAGCCGATGCACGCCTCCCAGTCGTTGATATGGAAGCCGCGGTAGCGCATGGCGGCCACGCGGGGGCCCAGAGGCACGGTTACGGGCTCGCGGGCGAAGAACTGAAGAGCACGGAGGGGGTTGAGGATCGAGCCCTTCGTGTTGGGGTCAATATCCGGCGCCCGCTCGCCCGAATTTTGAATTTTGAATTTTGAATTTTGAATTGGCTTGGACATCTTACTGCTTCTCTTGAGTCGACTTGACGATGGAGGTCAACAAGCGGGGGAATTCTTCGCAATCCCGCCGGATGGAATGTGCGGCATTGTTTTCGAGCAACGGTGTCCGATAAACATCCGTTGGGGTTCGTTCCTCACCCCAACCTACGATCTCAACGAACTCGGACAACATTCTCCCTGTCCATCCAGCAACTCCCTGCTGTTCCAATTCAAAACTCACAATTCAAAATTCGAAGTTCAAGATTGAACGGCTGGTGAACGGCTGGTGACCGGCTGCCGGTTCACCGGTCCACTTCCGGAGGACATGCGTCCAAAGAAAACATGATCTGAGCTACGTCCTCCAACCGGCAGCCGGTCACCAGCCGTTCCAGCACTTGTACTGCATGCATGGACGACGGCCCGCGCACGTGGGTGCGGTAGGGCTTGACGCCGCCGTCGGACACCACGTACCAGGCAAGTTCCCCTTTCGAAGATTCCACCCGCACGTAGGCATCACCTGCGGGCACCTTCCAGGCCAGGGGGTTGGGGATGGGCGCGCGGATGGGGCCCGGCACACCGGGGAGGCGCTCGGCCACGTGGCGCAGGATCCGGATGCTCTGCACCAGTTCGCGGCGGCGCACCAGGGTACGCGCCCAGGCATCCCCCGCGTGCTCCGTGGCCACCTCGAAGGGGATCTGGTCGTACACCAGATAGGGGTCGTCGCGGCGCACGTCGAAGGCCAGGCCGGTGGCCCGCAGGTTCGGCCCCGTGACACCCCACTCCAGGGCCTGCTGCTGGTTGAGGACGCCCACGCCCCGGGAGCGGGTCACGAACACCTGGTTGGTGAAGAACAGGTGGTCGTAATCGGGCAGCCGGGAATCGAGATAATCCAGGGTATGGACGAGGCGCTCGAGAAACCCATCGGGCACGTCCCGACGCACACCACCGGGGATGTTGTAGATGCTGTATACACGCCCGCCCGTGAGTTCCTCGAACAGGTCGAGCACCAGGTCCCGGTCCGCCACCCCCCAGAACATGGGGCTGTACATGCCTGTCGTGGCGGCATGGCCGCCGAAGGTGAAGAGATGCGCGGCCACCCGCGACATCTCTAGCAGCAGCACCCTGAGCCACTGGGCTCGCTCCGGCACCTCGAGGCCGCACAACTCCTCCACCGCCATGGCGTAGCACACCTCCATGGGCGCGGGATCGGGCACGCAGATCCGCGGCACCAGGGCGATGTTCTGGATCCACAGCCGCTGCTCCATGAGCTTCTCGAAGCCCCGATGGAGGTAACCGCCGTCGGCCCGCGCCGCCAGCACCTCATCGCCATGGAGCTTCACCTTGAGGGCATAGTTGCCTTCGATGCCCGGATGGTTGGGGCCGAAGTTGAGTTCGTATTCGTTGCTCGGCGGCTGCCGCTTGGCCTCGTAATTCTCCGGGCGCATCAGGAGGCCTCCTGGGCGTCGGCAATTTTGAATTTTGAATTTTGAATTTTGAATTGATGTGCGCGCTTCGCGCGCGACTCTGACGTGGAGAAAGGAAATCTCTCGCCAAGACGCAAAGAGCGCCAAGAGCCGTAAATGCCTTCTTGGCGAACTTGGCACCCTGGCCAGATCACTTTCCCCTCAACAAGATTGTAAGATTTGGATCTTGAACTCTGAACTTCGAATCGATGCGCGGGCGCGACACGGGAATATGTCGTGGAAAAGGTCAATCCTTCGCCAAGGTGCAAAAACCATCCAGGTCCGTGACCGCATTCTTGGCGAACTTGGCGCCTTGGCGAGATCATTCTTTTTCCTCAATAAAACGGTGAGCGTAGCGAACACCGGATTTCATAATTCAAAATTCAAAATTCAAAATTCAAAATTCAAAATTGGAGCGCTCAGGCAGGTTACTTCCGGCGACTGAACCGCTGCTCATCCGGCCGAATCGCGATCCCCCCTCCGTCCTCCTCAAGCTCCTGAAGCCATTCTGGCCTATAGTCCTGCCAGTCGAAGTGGTCGTTGACCCAGGCCTCGGAGTCGAAATCCTTGCGCATGGGGGGCGGGCCGTCCCACTCGGTGAGGATGAACTTCTCCATGTCGGGGCTGCCCTCGAAATAGAGGCCGTACATCTCGTGAATGTCCCGCTCGAAGAAGGCGGCCGGGTGGTAGAGGTCGTAGACCGACAGGTACACCCCCGGCTCCCGGGGGATGCGGATGTGGGCGGACACCATCATGGACATCTCGTAGGACCACACGTGGTAGACCAGCTCGAACTGCCCGTCGTCCATCCAGTCCACGCAGCTGATGGCCGACAGGTGGACGAAGCCGGCCCGCCCCTTGAGGAGCTCCAGCAGGGCCGGCAGGGCATCCGCCGGCAGGTCCACCCGAGAGCGCCGTGGGCGGGTGCTGGTGATGTGCGCGCCCTTCACGTCCCGCAGGATGGGCCCGAGGGCCTTGGATCCCTCGCCCCCGCTCACGGCCGCCACCTCCGCATACCCCTCGCGCCGGCTGGATTCATACCCGCTCCTTCAAGCCGATGCGCATCTCCAGGGGTTCCAGGGGCTGCTGGTGCTGGCGCAGCAAGGCGGTGTGCTCGCCCTCGGTCTCCGGCCCCGCGAGGCCGTAATGCTCGGCCTCCTGGATAACGTTGGTGGGGGTCTGCCAGGCCTCGCCGAACAGGCGCTGCTGGTGGCCCAGGTAGTAATCGTAGCGCCGGTAGTAATCCTCCCAACCGTTCGCCTCCCCCGTGCGCACCCGCTCCATCAGGCCCCGCAGGCCCTCGATGACCGCCTCGGGCCGCGGCATGCAGCCGGCGATGTACATGTCCACGGGCATGTAGTCGTTGAGCTTCTTCGCGGTGGCGTAGCTCTGCCAGTACATGCCGCCATTGACGGTGCAGGAGCAGATGCCGATGACGTACTTGGGTGAGGCCATCTGCTCGTAGGTGAGGATCACCCGCTTCAGGGTCTTCACCGAGACATAACCCGTGATGAGCAGAATATCCGCCTGGCGGGGACTCACCATGGGCTGGATCCCTAGGCGCTCCATGTCGAAGCGCGAGGTCATGGCCGGCGGCAACTCGATGGCCCCACACCCCGTACAGTAATGGAGCATGAACATGGAACGCGACCGACAGAAGGCGGTGAGCTCGTCGAAGACCCGGGCGAAGGGATTAGTTCGGGACGCCTGGGCTACCGGGATCTGTTGGATTTCCTTCATCGTTTGCTCACCGCCAATTTTGAATTCTTAATTTTGAATTTTGAATTGATGCGCTCGCTGCGCTCGCATGTCGTCTCATTGATACATACCCCATCTTTCGAACCCACCGGGGGCCCGAGGTTCCCCGTGGGTCCAGCGAAAAAAACCGCTCTTGATCAAGAAGAACGTGAGCGTAGCGAACACCGGAATTCATAATTCAAAATTCAAAATTCAAAATTGGGATTGGCCGGCAAAGGGCCCTCAGTACATCAACAACGCCACCCCTATCAACCCGGCCATCACCGGCCATTTCCAAAGCAATCCCACAAGGTTTTCGGTGCGATAGCGCGGAAACAGGAAGGCGATGGACATGGGGATGGCCACCACGGCGAATATCTTTATCAGAAAGAACAGCCAGTTCTCGCCGCCCCCCAGGAACAGAGTGACGTAGATCACCGCGGCGGTGTAGAGCTGGAAGGACTGCATCACGAACAGACCGCCCAGGTACTTGCCGCCCATCTCCACCATGGGCCCGGTGGCGATCTCCGCCGGCGCGACGTAGATCTCGAAGGGCTGCTTGCCCAGCATGGCCTGCATGCCGAACAGGCCGGCGATGGCCAGCAGGGGCATCTCCACCGCGCCCCAGGTGGCGATGCCGCCGGCCTGCTGGAGGGCGATGATGTCCACCAGGTTGGTGGTGCCGAAGTGCCAGGCCACGCCGAAGATGACGATGACGAAGGGGATGTCGTAGGCCAGCATGGCGGTCAGGGCCCGGGAGATACCGATGGAGCCGTTGGGGTTGGCGCACTGCCCGACGCCGAGGGCGAGGCCGAGGGAGGGGATCATGATGACGTAGAGCAGGGCGATGAGCCCGCCCTTCTCGGCGATGCCGTTCATGCCCGGCATCGGCAGCAGGGTCTCGGCCGCCACGTAGCCCCCCACCGCCATGATAATGCCGATATCGTGCATGAGGCCGTGGGAGACCTGGGTGCGCTTGCCGTAGAGCTTGACGATGTCGTACAGGGGCTGGAACACGGGCGGCCCCACCCGGCGCTGCAGGCGGGCACCGATTTTGCGCATCATCAACACCATGAAGAGCCCGATGACGAAGGCCACGATGGGCATCAGCACCAGTTCAAGCAGCAGTTCCAGGACACTCATGGCAGGACCGCCCAGGCGAAACCGAGGGTAATGGTGAACAGCACCCAGGCCGCCGGCTGGGCTTGGCGATAGAAGCC
Source organism: Gammaproteobacteria bacterium (assembly GCA_034522055.1). Lineage (NCBI taxonomy): Bacteria > Pseudomonadati > Pseudomonadota > Gammaproteobacteria > Gammaproteobacteria bacterium. Next base: position 14,990 of record JAXHLS010000004.1, on the reverse strand, counting down.
CTGGAGGGCGGTAGCCAGGAGGTCTACGACGGAGATCACCGCCCCCTCCAGCCACTGGAAGCTCGAGCGATACCAGCCGCCGATGTGGTGCATGAGGCCAGGATAGAAGTTGTCACTGTACTGGTAGCGCACGTCGGCGGTGAGGAAATGGCCGCCGGCGTAGTTGTCCAGCTGGTGGACCCGCTTGCTGCGGCCGCCGAAACCGTAGAACAGCACCGCACCCACGGCGAAGCCGGCCATGATGACACCGTTCAGCCACAGCATATCGAGGCCCCCCGCCGGCGAGGTGACGCCCCCCAGGTGGTAGTCCGGCGCCGCCAGGCCGATGGCCTGCTGGGCATCGGCCACCACCCCCAGCACCAGGCCCGGCATGGTGCCGGTGACGATGATGATGCCGCACAGCACCAGCATGGGCCCGGTCATGCTCCACGGGGCCTCGCGGATGTCCTCGTGCTCCACCCGCAGCTGACCGAGGAACATGTTGTGGATGAGCTTGTAGACGCTGAGGATGGTGCCCAGGGTGCCGATGACGGCGGCCAGGAACAGCAGCGGTTCGCCCTCCAATACCAGGGAGCGGTACACCAGCCACTTGGACACGAAGCCGTTCATGGGCGGCAGGCCGGCCAAGCCGATGATGCCGATGAGCAGGGCCAGGAAGGACAGGGGCATGCGCACGATGAGGCCGCCCATGCGGTTGAGGTCCGCCGTACCCGTGCGGTGCATCACCGCGAACACCGCCAGCAGCAGCACCGCCTGGTTGGTGGCGTAGTTGAAGACGTGGAGCAGCCCGCCCGCCGTCCCGAAGGCATCCCCCATCACCAGCCCCAGCACCATGTAGCCCCCCTGGCCGATGCCGTGCCAGACCAGCAGCAGGCGGGCGTCATTCTGCTTCAGGGCCGTATAGGTGGGGAGGATGATGGTGAAGGCGGCGATCCAGGCCAGCACGTCGCGGCTGTCCAGCAGCCCCGGGATAATGCTCAGATCCACCAGGCGTTCCAGGGTGATGAACTTCACCAGCACCAGGGCCATGGCGAACAGCCCCATGCGCGATGAGATGGCCCCCAGGAAGGCCGCCGCCGGCCCCACGCTGAGGCCGTAGGCCGGGGCCTGCCACAGGTGGAAGGGCAGCATGGCCATCTTGACGCCGAAGCCGCCGAAGAACAGGGCCACCAGCAACCCCACCTGCCAGGGAGCCAGGGTGGGCAGCACCGCCATGAAATCCGCCGGCAACAGAGAGCCCGACCAGGCGTCGACCAGGACCACCCCCAGGAGCACCGCCATGCCACCGCCCATGGCGTAGGTGATGTAACGGATCCCCGCCCCCACCGCGGCGCCGCCCGCCAGCACCATCAGGGGCAGGCCCACCCAGCTCACCAGCTCCCAGCCGATGAACAGGGTCAGCAGATCCCCCGCCGACAGCAGCACCAGCATGGCGAAGACATTGGCGGCCAGGGCCAGATGCAGCCAGCCCGAGCTGCCGCCGGCGGCCACGAAGCGCTCGCCCCACTCCCCCGAGGCATAGGCGGCGGCGGCCAGGGCGGCACCGATGGTGGGCAGGGCGAAGAACCAGCCGAGGCCATCGAGGCGCCACGACAGGGGCTGGCCCAGGAATACCCAGGACACGCCGCTGGGCCATGTGGCCCCGGGGTCCAGATAGAGCAGCATGCCCAACATCAGGCCGTAGGGAAGGGCCAGGAAATGCCGGCGCCGGACGCCGCCCGCCAGCCACCAGGCCAGAGGCAGATTGAGAAAGGCCACCAGCAGCAGCAGGTCGAGATGGGTCATGGCGCCCCGCCCCCAGTCATCGGGCCCACCGTGCGCACGTAGAGGGCCACGTCGCCGGCCTCGGCCGCCATGTCCTGCACCACCTCCCACAGGGGCACGGCGAACACCACCGCAGCTACCAGCAGGGCCCCGAGCAACCCCGCGGTGACGGGGTACCCACCGCCGGCGGCACCCGCCGGGGCGCCTTCATCGCCACGGCTGTACAGGCGCCCCGCCAGCCGGAACAGGTAGCTGACCTCCAGCACCGTGGCCACGATGATGGCCACGATGGCCAGCCACGCCAGCCCGCCCGCCTCCCCGGCCAGCCCCGTGAGCACCAGGAACTTGGCCCAGAACCCGGGCAACGGCGGCAGCCCCACCAGGGACAGGGCGAAGAGCACGAACAACAGGCCCGCCAGGGGCGCGCGCCGCGCCGCCCCCACCAGGCCCTGGAGGCCGCCGCCCCACTGTCCGGCCAGCATGAACAGGCCGGGCTTCAGCACCAGGTGATGGACGGCCACGATGATGCCCGCCACCAGCCCGGCATCGCCCGGCAGGGAAAAGGCCACGAACACCAGGCCCAACTGGCCGATGGAGGAGAAGGCCAGCATGCGGGCCATGTCCCGCGCCTTCCAGGCCGCCAGCTCGCCCCCCACCATGCCGAGGACCCCCAGCACCAACAGCACGTCCCGCAACTCCTCCTGGGGGAACACCAGCACCAGCAGGCGTACCAGCACCAGCACCGCCAGCTTCGATACCACGCCCGCCAGCAGGCCGGCGGTGCGCCGGGTGGTGACGCCGTACACCTCGGGCACCCAGGCGTTCACCGGGAACAGCTCCGCCTTGACGCCGAAGCCCACCAGCAGGCACAGGAAGGCGGCGATCCCCGCCGGCCCCTGGAGTTCTTCGGCGACGAGAGCGAGATGGGCGAGGTTGAGGGTGCCGGTCTGGAAGTAGACGATGGCGATGCCGAATAGCGCGATGACGGAGCCCAGGGCACTCAACATCAGGTAACGGAAGGCGGCGGCGTAGGCGGCGGGGGTGCCGCGCTCGGCGGCGAGGCCGTAGGAGGCCACCGCCGCCAGTTCGTAGAAGACGTAGATGTTGAACAGGTCCCCCGACAGGGCGAGGCCGGCGGCGGCGGCGGCCAGCAGCAGGGTCAGAACGCGCCGGCGCACCAGGGCATCGGTGTCGCCCTCCCCCTCGTCCCGCGGCCACAGCAGCAGGGTCATGAGGGCCACGGCGGCGCAGAACAGCAGGGCCAGGCTATCGACGTAGAAGGTGATGCCCCAGGGCGGTGCGAAGCCGCCGAGATCGATGGCGAAGGGCAACGCCGCCGGCTGCCAGCTCTGGTACACCACCAGCAGCACCGCCACCAGGGCCGCGGGCCCCGCCACGGCCCCCAGCCAGCGCGCGGCGCCGTGTAGTATGGGCAGCAGGAAGGCTGCCACCAGGGGCAGGGCCACGGCGTAGGTCATCATCGCGGCACCTCCGGCAGGGCGTCCGGGCCCGGCAGGGGACGCCCGCCCGCCGGGCGTTCGGAACTCCCCGTGACCTCGACGCCGGACGCCGCCGCCAGGTCCGCCTCCATGCGGGCCCGCACCTCGGCCATGTCCAGGGTGCCGTAGGTCTCGCGGATGCGGATGACCATGGTCAGGGCCAGGGCCTGCACCCCCACGCCGATGACGATGGCGGTGAGCACCAGGGCCTGGGGAATGGGGTCCACCATGGGCTGGGCGGCGACCCCCGGTTGGAGAATGGGCGCCACCGCATCCCAGCGGTAACCCGCCAGCACCAGCATGAGGTTGGCCCCGGCCTCGGCGATGACCAGGGCCAGCACCATGCGAAAGAGATGGTTGGACAGCAGGATCCCCACCACCCCGATGGCGATGAGGCCGGCGGCCCCCACGAACAGCACCAGGCCGATGTAGGCGTCCATCAGGCCTCCCCCCCGCCGGCATGGGCCATGTGGGCCAGCAGCCCCGCCAGCTCCGCCCCCACCTTGAGGCCCACGGCGAGATACAACAGGGGCAGGGTGCCGGCGGAAAAGAGTTCGTGGAGGGCCTCCGGGCGCACCAGCAGGGGCTCCAGGAACACGCCGCCGCCCCACAGGGCGGCGAGGCCGATGAGGATAAAGGCGGTGCCGGCGAGACCCTCCACCACCCGCAACAGGCCATGGTCCGGGCCCGCGCCGGTGCCCGCGAGCAGCGGCAGGAAGAAGGCGGCGGCCAGGATGACGCCGCCCTGGAAGCCGCCGCCCGGCGTCAGGTGGCCGTGGAGGACGATGTAGAAGCCCACCACCAGCATGAGAGGGAACAGCAGCCGCGTGCCCGCCTGGAGGATGGTGCCCGCGGGGGCCCCCTCCGCGGGCGGCCGGCGGCGGCCCAGCACCAGCCCCCCGGCCGTGGCGGCGGCGAACAGGATGCTCAGTTCCCCCAGGGTGTCGAGGCCGCGGAAGCCCAGCAACACCGCGCTCACCGCGTTGGCGGCACCGGTGCCCGCCACCGCCTGGTCCAGCACCCCCTGCCCCGCGCGCATGGGCGGCTCGCCGAAGCCGAGGGTCAGGGTCAAGGTGAACAGCAGGAAGGCGAAACCCGCCAGGAACAGCACGGTGGCGAACCTAGGCATCGCCGCCCTCCCCGTCCCGGGTGCCGCCCACCGCCACCAGCCCCAGCCGCCGCAGGGCCAGCACGAGGATGAGGGCGCTGAGCCCCGCCCCCACCGCCGCCTCGGTCATGGCCACGTCGGGGGCCCGCAGGATCACGAACACCAGGGCCAGGGCCAGGGACACCACGGAACTGGCCGCCAGGGCCGCCAGGAGGTTGTCCAGCACCAGCACCAGCACCGCGCTGGTGAGCATGAGGACGACGATGCCGAGGAGCAGCCAGAACATCAGGATTCCTCCTCCCCGGCCTTGTGCCAGGGCCGGATCCCCGAACGGTAGAGGGCCCGGGCGATGGCCGACGAGCCCACGGGGTTGGTGAGGAGGATGAACAGGGCCACTGCCACCAGCTTGGGCCACCAGGTGGGATACAGGAGGCCCACCCCGGCGAGTATGCACAGGGAGCCCATGGTGACTGCCTTGGTGCCCGCCTGGATGCGGTTGTAGACGTCCGGCATGCGCACCAGGCCGAGGGCCCCCAGCAGGCAGAACAGTCCCCCCACCAGCAGCAACAGGTTGCCCAGGAAGGTCATCATGGCCCGCCCTCGATGGCACGGGCGATGGCCACCACCCCGACGAAGGCGAGGACGCCGTAGACCAGGGCCACGTCCAGGTACAGGGCGCTGTCGAAGGCCGCCGCCAGTAGCACGATGGCCGCCGTAGTGATGACGGCGATGGTGTCCGCGGCCACCACGCGATCGGGCGCCGTAGGGCCCGCCACCAGCCGCCCCAGGGCCAGCAGCACCCCGGCGCCCACCAGCAGCAGGGGCAGCAGGACCATGGGCTCGGTCATCGCACGAACCCCGCCAGGTGGCGCTCGAAACCCGCGGCGATGTGGCGGGTGGCGCCCTCCATGTCGGTCCCCGGGGGGCAATCCACCCAATGGACCAGCAGTTCGTCCCCCTCCAGGTCCACCGCCAGGGTGCCGGGGGTCAGGGTGATGCTGTTGGCCAGCAGCAGGCGGCCGAGTTCCGATGCCAGCCCGGTGCGCACCTTCACCACCGCCGGGCGGATAGGCAGGGCCGGCGTGAGGACGCGGCGCGCCATGTCCACATTGGCCCGCACCAGGGCCACCAGGAAGGTGCCCAGGAAACGCACGGCGTGGAGCGGGGCCCGGGGCTCGAAGCGCAGGGCGGCGAAGAAACCGCCCGGGTCCCGGGTCGCCAGGGCGACGGTGAGGGCCACCACGACGCCCACCAGCAACTCCTGCCACGCCAGGCTGGCCGTCAGCAACAACCACAGCAGCAGGGCGGCGGCGAACACCACCACCAGGGACTTGCTTCGATCAGTCATAGGATCCTTGCGGACGACCAGGATGGGCCCTTGGGAGAGTGAGGATCATAAGCATATTTGTATTCCATTATCTACCGGTCATGAAGCTGTTTTCGGCACCAATCCCATTGTCTACAGGCGTGAGTCATCCAGCGCCACGATTCGCCCTCGAAGGGGGAGCTGAACATCCTGGAAGCAATAATCGCACCAGCACATGATCGACCGCAGGGCCCGCCAGCGCCGCAGGAGCGGCCGGCGGCGTTGCCCCAAAAAGGCCCTGCCCGGCCGAAGCCAGGCACCCTCCTGGGGCAGCCGCCTATTCAGCATATTTGGGGTCAGAGTAAAAACTTGCCGGCGCACTGAGAGTCCTGATAAACAGAAGGGGCACGCAAATTTTCAGGGACGAGAGATGGCAAGGTTACCGAGGGTTTGTATTCCAGGCATTCCCCTTCACATCATCCAGCGCGGCAACAACCGGCAGGCATGCTTCGCCTCGGAGAAAGACGTTGCCGCCTATGCACGCTGGCTCGAGGAGTATGCGGCAAAGAATACCGTGGCCATTCATGCCTGGGTCTTCATGACAAACCACGTGCACCTGCTGGTGACCCCCGTGTCCGCCGATGGAGTGCCCCGCCTGATGCAGACGCTCGGCCGTCAATACGTACGGTACTTCAACCACGCCAATCAAAGGACGGGGACGCTGTGGGAGGGGCGCTACAAGTCATGCGTCGTTGAGACCGATTCATATCTGCTGGTCTGCCAGCGGTACATTGAGTTAAACCCGGTACGTGCTGGAATGGTGGCGACTCCGGAGGATTACTCCTGGTCCAGCTATCGTGCTAACGCTCTTGGACATCCGGCCAAGCTGTGGACGCCTCACCCGGCCTACCAGACGCTCGGCACAACCGTGGCGGAGCGGGCCGATACCTACCGGCGTTTGTTCCCCAGCGAGTTGGAGCCGGCGGTTACTAAAGCGATCCGGGACGCCACGAATAGCGGGATGGCCCTTGGGAACGATAGGTTCAGAGATGAAATTGAGCGGCTCAGCGGCCGGAGGATGATCCCCCTCAAGCGAGGGCCGAAGACAAGGCGCGCGCGTCGGTAATAGTTTTTACTCTGACCCCAAATGCAAGAGCAAGATATCGCTACTTTGCCCGGAGTCGTGGATCTATACTGCAATTCCGTTACGGGATAACTGCGCCATACCTGCCAAGGCCGGTGTTTTCATGCCTCGGCCACCGTGAGGTGAGGGGCTGTCGCGGTGATGGAATGTAAATAGCCGCCCGGCATGGGTATCCGCCCACACGGGATTGAACCGCGGCGATGTCGGTTAAGGATTTCTCCGGAGTGGATACGTGCCCGCCGGGGAAGAATTCCGGGACTGGGGCACGCAACCTTCGAGACCCGTAACGCCATGGATCTGGTTTCCGCCCACGACCTCACCAAGACCTATCGGGTCGGGGATGTGGACGTGCCCGCCCTGCGGGGCGTAGGGTTCACCATCGCGGCCGGGGCCTTCGTGGCCTTCGTGGGGCCCTCCGGCAGCGGCAAGAGTACCCTGCTTAACCTCATCGGTTGCCTGGACAAGCCCAGCGGCGGCCGCCTGACGGTGCTGGATACGGATGTGGCCGGCCTCGGCCGGCGCGCCGCCGCCGACTTTCGCGGCCGCCATCTCGGCTTCGTGTTCCAGGACTTCAATCTGATCCCGGTGCTGTCCGCCGCCGAGAATATCGCCTATCCGCTGCAGATGGTGCTGGACTGGCCGGCGACCCGGCGCCACACCCGCGTGGCCGAACTGCTGGAGGCGGTGGGCATGGCGGATCAGGGCCACAAGCGCCCCGATCAACTCTCCGGAGGCCAGAAGCAGCGGGTGGCGGTGGCCCGGGCCCTGGCCACCGAGCCCAGGCTGGTGCTGGCGGACGAGCCCACCGCCAACCTGGATCACGCCACCGCCTATCGCATTCTCGAACTCATGAAACGGATGCGCGACGAGCTGGACACCACCTTCATCTTCTCCACTCACGACACCAAGATCGTGGGCGAGGCCGAGACGGTCTTCACCCTCGAGGACGGGCGCCTGGCCGACCACCACGGGGCAGGATCATGAGCCGTATTCTCGCCCTGGCCACCCGCAACCTGTGGCGCTACTGGCGCCGCACCCTGCTCACCTCCAGCCTCATCGTCCTCGGCGTCGTGGCGGTGCTGCTGTTCGTGGCGGTCTCCGGCTCCTTCAAGACCCTCATGGTGGGCCAGATCACCGATGCCATGCTTGGCCACCTGCAGGTCCACCGCAAGGGCTACGTGGCGTCCCTGGAGAATCTGCCCCTCACCCTCAACATCAAACCCCAGGCCCTGAAGAAGATCGAGGAGGCCCTGGACGCCATGCCCGAGGTGGTGGCCACGGCGCCACGGCTCCGCTTCGGCGCCATGCTGAGCAACTTCACCGAGACCACGAGCATACGCCTGAACGGCATCCTGCCCGAGCGGGAGACGGCCGCCATGCCCGCCCTGGCCGAGCGCCTGGTGGCCGGCCGCCTGGAGGATGGCCTGGTGGCCCCGGGAGCGTTGCTGCTGCCGGAGTTGCTGGCCAAGGGAATGAAGATCGCCCCGGGCGACACCGTGGTGCTGGTGGCCACCAATGCCGACGGCTCGGTGAACGGCCAGACCTTCCTGGTGCAGGGGGTGCTGGAGGCGGTGACCGGCCCCGGCGGGCGCGATGGCTACCTGCACATGGACGATGCCCGCACCCTGCTGCGCCTGGAGCAGCCCGAGGTCAACGAGCTGGCGGTACGGCTGGCGGACATCGACCAGGTGGACGCCGTGGCGGCGCGGCTGCGGGATAGCCTGGACACCCTGGTGAATCCCCGCGGCCAGCCCCAGTTCGAGGTTCATGGCTGGCACCAGCTGTCACCCTTCGCCAACATCGCGCGCATGATCGACCTGCTGGATTTCTTCATCCGCATCATGCTGGTGGGCATCGTGCTCATCGCCATCATGAACGTGATGGTGATGGCGGTGTACGAGCGCATCCGCGAGATCGGCACCGTGGCCGCCATCGGCACGCCGCCCCATCGTATCCTCGCCCTGTTCGTGGCCGAAGGCCTGCTCCTGGGGCTGATGGGCACCGTCATCGGCGCCGCCGTCAGCGTGCTGCTGGTCCAGGCCCTCAACCTGTGGCCGGTGGCCTTCGCCTTCGGCCGCCAGCACATCGTCCTGGCGCCGGTCCTGGCGGCGACGGAGGTGCTGTGGATCGGCCTCATGGTGGTGGTGACGGCGGGGCTGGCCAGCCTGCAGCCGGCGTGGAAGGCGGCGCGCATGAACCCCATCACCGCCCTGCGCCACGTATGAGGAACGAGACCATGTTGCGTGCGACCCTTTTGTGGCTGCTGGCCGTCGGCCTGGCCCCGGCGGCCCTGGCCTACGACGCCACCGCCGTGCTGGCGGGCGTGGATGAACGCATGGCGCCGGCGGCCTACGAGATGTACCGCAAGCTCATCAACATCGAGCCCGACGGCGACCGCAAGGAGTTCGTCCTCTACACCGTCAAGAAGGGCACGGACAAGATGGTGGCCCTGTTCCTGGACCCGCCCAGCGAGCATGGGCGCACCACCCTGCGCCTCGGCGACAACCTGTGGCTGTACATCCCCAACGTCGGCAAGCCCATCCGCATCACCAGCCTGCAATCGGTGGTGGGCGGGGTGTTCAACAACTCCGACATCATGCGCCTGGAGTTCGGCACCGAATACACCGCCGCGCCCGCCGGCGAGGACGACACCCACTACCTGCTCGACCTTGAGGCGCGCGGTCCGGCGGTGGCCTACGACCGCCTCAAGATGTGGGTGGACAAGGCCACGGGAGTGCCCGTCACCATCGAGGCCTACGCCGCCAGCGGCCTGCTCATCAAGACCCTGCGCTATGGGGACATCAAGGACTTCGGCCACGGCATCGTGCGTCCCGCCCGCCTCGTCACCGACAGCCCCCTCTACCGGGGCTACCAGTCGGTGATGCTGTTCGACGGCATCCGCCCCCGGGAGCTGGCCGACGAGGTGTTCACCCTGGATTACATGCCGAGGGTGGGCGAGTTGCGCTGATGAAGGGGTTCGCGCTGGCGTCCTGCATCGCCGCCGCCGCGGCGGCGCCGGCCGCCGACTTCAGCTTCGACATGGGGCGCTACCAGAAGCAACCCTACGAGGTGGGCGGCTATTTCCAGGGCAGTGCCGAACACATCGAGCTGGACGACGGGGCGGCCCTCTCCGCCCTGCGCTTTCCCGCCGGCGCCCCCGCCGCCGGCCGGCGTTACCGCGGCGTATTGGAGGTCTCCGGCCTCTACCGGCTCCAGGGCCTCACCTTCAAGGGCCTGTTCCACGCCGAGGCCCTGGACGACGTGGCGGGCAGCACCGATGACGCCGCCTTCTACGAGGGCTACGTGGAGGGCCGGCCCGCCCCCCGCTGGACCCTGAGCCTCGGCAAGCGGGCCCTGCGCTGGGGCAAGGGCTATGCCTTCACCACCGTGGGTTTCGTGGAGCGCGCCAAGGACGCCACCGATCCCGACCTCGCCCGGGAGGGCTTCAAGGTGGCCGCGGTGGAGTACGTGAGGAGCGCCGGCGGCCCGCTGCAGACCCTGTCCCTCACCGCCCTCGCCCTGCCGGTGCGTGGCACCCTCAACGACGACTTCGGCGCCACCGACGACACCAACCTGGCGGCGCGCCTGTACCTGCTCTACCGCGACACCGATATCGACCTGATGGTGCGCACGGGCGACAGCCGCCCCGATGCCGTCGGCCTCGACTTCTCCCGCAACCTCGCCCCTCACTTCGCCATCCACGGCGAAGTGGCGTGGCAGCACGAGCGCCGGCGCCCGGTGCTGGACCCGGCCAACCGCCTGCGGCCGCGAGAGGCCGAGGGAGCGGACTGGCTGCTGGGCCTGCGCTACCTGACCGCCACCGAGACCACGTGGATCGCGGAGTACTATCACAACGGGGCCGGTTACTCATCGCAGGAGATGCGCCGCTTCTACGCCCTCGCGCGCTCCGCCAGCGACGACCCGGCCCTGCGCCCCGCCGCCCGCGGGGCCCTCGAGGCCGGCTACGGCCGGCCCCAGGCCATGCGGGACTATGTGTATCTGAAGGTATCCCAGAAGGAACCCTTCGACGCCCTGTACTGGAACGCCGGCCTCACCGCCATCGTCAACCTGCACGACGCCAGCGCCTCCGTCATCCCCGAGGTGGTGTACGCGGGACTCGAGAACGTGGAACTGCGGGGGCGCATCGGCCTGCTGGCCGGCGGCCGCGACAGCGAGTTCGGCGAGCGCCAGAACGACTGGCGCGCCGAGCTGCGGCTGCGTTACTTCTTCTGACCGGGGGCGGCCATCAGAGGCCGCGGCGGCTCCTGATTTCGCCGCCCCCGCGACCCGCCTGGGCAGGGTGATGCAGACCCGGCCTGGATTCCCACTCACGGGGCGTCACCGTCCTCGTCCGGCCCCCGGCCCAGGGCCGTGGCGAACTGCCGGTAGCGGCGATAACGGTCGAGGACGACCTGCTGAGCCTCCCGGGCCAGGCGCGCCGCAGCGGCGGCGGACTGGCCGGGGGGCGTCCTGAAGCGGTTCTCCGTCGCGGTGAAGGCCTCGTAGGGCAATTCCGGCGCCTTGGAGTCCAACTGCAGCGGGTTGCCGCCGGCCTGGGCGCGGCGCGGATCGAAGCGCAGCAGGGGCCAGTGGCCGCTGCGCACCGCCAGGTCCTGGCGCTCCAGGGTGCGGCCGAGGTCGATGCCGTGGGCCAGGCAGGGGCTGTAGGCCAGGATGAGGGAAGGTCCCGGATAGGACTCGGCCTCCAGGAAGGCGCGCACCGTCTGCACGTCCCGGCCCCCCAGGGCCACGGTGGCCACGTAGACGTGGCCGTAGGCCATGGCCATGAGGGCCAGATCCTTCTTGGCCCCCGGCTTGCCCGCGGCGGCGAACCTGGCCACGGCGCCCTTCGGGGTGGCCTTGGACATCTGGCCGCCGGTGTTGGAATAGACCTCGGTGTCCAGCACCAGCACGTTGACGTCGTCGTCCTGGGCCAGCACATGGTCGAGGCCACCGAAACCGATGTCGTAGGCCCAGCCGTCGCCGCCCACGATCCACACGCTCTTCTTCACCAGGTAGTCGGCCAGCTGCTCCAGCTCCCGGGCCTCGGGGCCGTCCACGTCGGCCAGGGCCCGGCGCAGCCCCGCCACCCGCTGCCGCTGATCCTGGATACCCGCCTCGTCGCCCTGGGTCGCCTCCAGCACCGCCGCCGCCAGACCGGCAGGCAGGCGATTGGCCAAGCCCTCCACCAAGCCACGGGCGCGGGCCGCGAGACTGTCCACCGCCAGCCGGAAGCCGAAGCCGAACTCGGCATTGTCCTCGAACAGGGAGTTGGACCACGCGGGCCCGCGCCCGGCCCCATCGACGGTCCACGGCGTGGTGGGCAGGTTGCCGCCGTAGATGGAGGAACAGCCGGTGGCGTTGGCCACCAGCATGCGGTCGCCGAAGAGCTGGGTGGCCAGCTTGAGGTAGGGGGTCTCGCCGCAGCCGATGCAGGCGCCGGAGAACTCGAACAGGGGCCGGGCCAGCTGGCAGCCCTTGATGGTGGCCCACTTGATGGCGCGACGATCGTACTCCGGCAAGCCGAGGAAGAAGGCCCAGTTGGCGGCCTCGGCGGCGCGCAGGGGCGGCTGGGGCGCCATGTTCAGCGCCTTGTGTTCCGCTTTTTCCTTGGAGCTGATGGGGCACACCTCCACGCACAGGCCGCAGCCGGTGCAGTCCTCGGGGGCCACCTGGTAGCTGATATCCATGTCCGCAGGGAAATCCTTACCCTTCACCGGTACGTGCTTGAAGGTCGCCGGTGCGCCGGCCGCCGCCGCGGCGGGGAACACCTTGCTGCGGATGGCGGCGTGGGGACACACCAGGGGGCACTTGCCACAGTGGGTGCACAGATCCGCGTCCCACACCGGGATCTCCGGCGCCAGGTTGCGCTTCTCCCAGGCCGCGGTGCCGGTGGGCCAGGTGCCGTCCACCGGCAGGCGGCTGACGGGCAGGTCGTCGCCACGCCCGGCGATGATGGGGCCGATGACGTCGCGCACGAAGTCCGGGGCAGCGGCGGGGATGGGCCCGGACAGCCGCTCCGGGCCGGTGGCCGCCGCCGGCAGGGGGACCTGGTGAAGCCCGGCCAGGGCGCCATCGATGGCCGCGAAGTTGGCGTCCACCAAGGCCTCGCCCCGGGCGCCGTAGCTCTTCTGCACCGCCGCCTTGATGCGCGCCACGGCCTCGTCTCGGGGCAACACCCCGGCGAGGGCGAAGAAGCAGGCCTGCATCACCGTGTTGATGCGCCGCCCCAGGCCCGCCGCCTGGGCCGTGCCATAGGCGTCGATGACATGGAAGCGGACACCGAGGCGAATCATGCGCTCCTGCATGCCCCGCGGCAGGCCGTCCCATGCCTGCTCCGGCGGCACGGGGCTGTTCAGCAGGAACACCGCCCCGGGCGCCGCCTTGGCCAGCACATCCAGGCGCTCCAGCAGCACCGGCTGGTGGCAGGCCACGAAGTCCGCCTGGCCGTCGCCGATGAGATAGGGCGAGGCGATGGGCCGGGGGCCGAAACGCAGGTGAGAGACGGTGACGGCGCCGGATTTCTTGGAGTCGTAGACGAAGTAACCCTGACCGTGGTGGGCCGTGTCCTCGCCGATGATCTTGATGGTGTTCTTGTTGGCGCTCACGGTGCCATCGCTGCCGAGACCATAGAACACCGCCTGCACCTGACCATCGTGGGCGTCGGTTACGAATTCCGGGTCCCAGGACAGGCTGTGGTGGCCCACGTCGTCATGGATCCCGACGGTGAAATCGTTGCGGGGTTGCGGGGCCGCCAGGTCGTCCAGCACCGCCTTGACCATGGCCGGGGTGAACTCCTTGGAGGAGAGGCCGTAACGCCCGCCCACGATGCGCGGCATGGCGGCGAAACGGCTGCCGCCGGCGGCCACATACTGGGCCACGGCGGTCACCACATCTTTGTACAGGGGCTCGCCGCCGGCGCCGGGCTCCTTGCTGCGATCCAGCACCGCGATGCGCCGCACGGTGGGCGGCAGGGCGGCGATGAGGTGGTCTGCGGCGAAGGGCCGATAGAGGCGCACCTTCACCACCCCCACCCACTCTCCGCGGGCCGCCAGCCAGCGCACGGCCTCCTCGGCCGCCTCGGCCCCCGAGCCCATGACCACCAGCACCCGCTCGGCGTCGGGTGCGCCACGATAGTCGAACAGCCGGTAGGCGCGGCCGGTCAGCGCTTGGAGCCGGTCCATGGTGTGCTGCACCACTCCGGGGAAGCGCTCGTAGTAGGGGTTCACCGTCTCCCGGGCCTGGAAATAGACGTCCGGGTTCTGGGCGGTGCCGCGGATCACCGGATGGTCCGGGGACAGGGCGCGCCGGCGGTGGGCCCGCACCTGCTCCTCGTCCAGCAGGCTGCGCACCACCCCCAGGGGAATGGCATGTACGGTGTTCTGTTCATGGGAGGTGCGGAAGCCATCGAAGAAATGGACCACCGGGATGCGTGCCGCCAGGGTGGCGGCGTGGGCGACGAGGGCCAGGTCCATGGCCTCCTGCACCGAGCCCGAACTCAGCATGGAGAAGCCCGTGGCGCGCGCCGCCATGACGTCGCTGTGGTCCCCGAAGATGGACAGGGCTTGGGCCGCCAGGCTGCGGGCCGCCACGTGGAATACCGCGGGCGTGAGTTCGCCGGCTATGCGGTACATATCGGGGATCATCAGCAACAGGCCCTGGGAGGCCGTGAAGGTGGTGGTCAACGCTCCGGCCTGAAGGGCCCCGTGGACCGCGCCCGCGGCACCGCCCTCGCTCTGCATCTCCACCACCCGCGGCACCCGTCCCCACAGGTTGAGCCGGCCCTCGGCGGCCCACTGATCCGCCAGTTCCCCCATGGGCGAAGCGGGGGTGATGGGGTAGATGGCCACCACCTCGCTGGCGAGGTAGGCGATACGGGCGGCGGCCTCGTTGCCATCGATGATCAGGGTGCGGGACTCGGACATGGGACCTCCCGGCAGGCGCCCGTGTGGGACATGGGCAGGTCTTCACATACTACAATGTGGAATTTCAGTATATTCCAATCTCCTTAAACCTCCACCGCCCATGTTGGCGGACGTGACGCGGATCAACGATTCGTGCTGGTCGGCGAGGCCGATACCCGGGACGGGCATAGCGACAGGACGGGCCGGTGGCCGGGTGAGGGCGATTCCCTTACCATCGCCCTCAGAATATTGGCCCCGGACGACG
>JAXHLS010000003.1 GCA_034522055.1 Gammaproteobacteria bacterium | reverse complement strand
CGAAATATTCTCGTTTTACTAATGTCATATTTGTTCCTATGGTCCCGGGCATTACGGCGGCACCCCGCCTGAGGCCAACTTCAGAGATGCCACGACCATGGGAAAACAGCCCGCTCCACAACCCGATCGCGAGGACTTCGTCCACGCCCTGCGCGAGGTGGATACCTTCATGGATATCACCCCGGATGACCTCGTGGACCTGAACCGGCGGGCCGCCGCCCACGCCCGCGTGCGCACCACCGAGACCCTCCTGGTGCGGGACCTGATGCATCATCCCGTACACACGGTGGGGCCCGAGACCACCCTGGCCGCGGCGGCCCATATCCTGGTGGAACAGCGCATCAGCGGCCTGCCCGTGGTGGACCACGAGGACCGCCTGGCGGGAATCATCACCGAGGCCGACTTCCTGCGCGCCGTGGGGGTGCCCAGCCATCATCCCACCCACAACTTGTGGCAGACCCTGGAGAACCTTTTCATCCACCACGACGAAGTCCGCGAACCGGAGGGTGCCGTGGCGGAGTTGATGGTGAGCGATGTGGTGACGGTGGCCCCCGATGACACGCTGCACGATGTGGTGGATGCCATGAAGAGACACCGCATCAAGCGGGTGGTGGTGGTGGACGCGGGCCGCCGCGTGGTGGGCATGATCACCCGCTCGGACCTGGTACGGGTATTCTTCGATCGCATGCGCGGCCAGAGCCCGGGCGAGGGTTGAGCCCGCAGCCACGACGCCTGCCATGTCCTCCCGCCAGCGCCCCTCCTCGAGGCTCCTCGCCCTCCTGGGCCTTCACGACGACGCCGTGGGTCACGGCGAGCGCCTGGTGTCCGCGGCCGGGGGCTTCTTCGGGATTTGCGCCGTGGGCGTCATCAGCGGCTGGTGGCTCCAGGGCGACGCGGCACTGCTCATCCTGGCCTCCATGGGCTCCTCCGCCGTGCTCCTGTTCGCGGTGCCCCACGGCCGGCTCTCCCAGCCCTGGCCCCTGGTAGCCGGCCACGGGCTGTCCGCCATGGCCGGCGTGACCATGGCCCTTCTCGTGGACGACACGGTCCTCGCGGCCGGCCTGGCCGTGGGCCTGGCCATCGCTCTCATGCATTACGCCCGTTGCATCCACCCCCCGGGTGGTGCCACCGCCCTCACCGCCGTGGTGGGCGGCACACCCATTCATGACCTCGGCTACCAGTTCGTATTGACGCCGGTGCTCCTGAACACCCTGGCCATCCTGGTGGGCGCCGTGCTCTTCAACGCCCTCTTCCCCTGGCGCCGTTACCCCGCCACCCTCGGCGCCAACCCGGGCGGTCCACCCGCCCCATCCCCTGCTGCGGGGGCCCCTTCGGTGCCTGCCCCGGCGCCTGCCATCCCGCCCCGTGAGATGGCTGATGGCGGCGGATCCCTAAGGACGCGGCATTCGCGCTCAAGCGCGCTCCTGCAGGGGCGAGGTAGGGCACCCGCGGAGGCGCCCGGGGATGACTCCCCGATAGGGGTCGGGAAGGAGTGACCCTCCCCGCCCTCCGAACCGTGCATGCGGTTCTCCCGCACACGGCTCTCCAGTCGGTGGTTACCTCATCGGGATTGGCTCGCCAACGTCCGGGCTTCGGTCATGGTGAAAAGCCCAGCCGCAGCGAAGAACGCGTTCGGCCAGCGGAGATGGTCGGACTGACAATGACCCGCTCCCGGGCGCTTCTGCTGCTTGCGCAACAGCGCCCGTAATCGACGTCGGACAAAACCGTCCACGCGAGGAAAGGTCCACGGGTGCGCGTGCTGGAAATACACGAACCAGCCACGCAGCATCGGGTTCAGGTCGGCCACAATCCGCGCCAGCGAATCCCCACGACTGCGCCGGGTTTTGGCCCGGACCCGGTCGTAAAGGGCCTTGCGGCTCTTCTTGCGTACCCACCGCCGTCCCGCTTCAAACCGGTACCCGAGAAACTCAAAGCCTTCCCGGGCTGCCGGCAATCCCCCACACGGGTCTTCTCCGGGTGCAGTTGCAGACCATTGGCCTCCACCCAGTGCCGCAACTCCTGCAGCGCCTCCTGGGCTTCGTCCGGACTGGCACACAGGATCACGAGGTCGTCAGCATACCGAACCATCCGATAGCCGCGCTGGGTCATGTGTACATCCAGCCCGTGCAGGTACAGATTCGCGAGTAACGGACTGATCACCGCCCCTTGGGGCGAGCCCCGGGTCGGCGTCCAGCGCGCTATCTCCGCCACCACGTCCTGGCGCAACCAGGCGCGCAGCAGGTCGAGGATCCGACCATCGCTGATCCGGTCCTCGACCCGGGCCATCAACGCTTCGTGCGGGATGGTGTCGAAGTACTGGGCCAGGTCGGCATCCACCACATGGGTGTAGCCCTCCCGAACCAGCCCATCCACTTCCCGCAGCGCATCCTTGCACCCGCGACCCGGGCGAAACCCGTAACTCATCGGCAAAAACTGGTGCTCGAAAATCGGCTCGAGCACCCGCTTCATCGCCGCCTGCACAATCCGGTCCTTCACCGTCGGAATGCCCAGGGGACGCGTCCCTGTCCCCTTCGGAATCTCCACCCGACGCACCGCATCCGGTCGGTACCGTCCAATTCCCAGCGCCTCTCCCAGCTCCGCCAGATACCGCTCGGCATGGGCCTCAAAACGCTGCACACTCTGGCCATCCACCCCCGCTGAACCCCGGTTGGCCCGCACATCCTGCCACGCCCGTTCCAGGGTCTGGGGGCGATGCACCTTGTCGATCAGACTGAACCACTTCGTCCCTTGGACGCCGTTACCCAGCGCCGCCAACATGCGCTCCGTCCAGATCGTGCGGTCCACCCACGGCCATTCCACCGGGTTGGACGAGTCTGGCTTAGCCTCTTGCGAGACACTCTCGACCCTTTGCATACGCGCTCACCTCCTCCAGACTTCACCCATCCACCTTCCTGCCTCCCTTCCCTCGGCGCGATTTCTGTTCTTCGCGCTTTCCCGGCACCACCCACGGTTTTAGGCGGAGGACGCCCTCCAGCTCTTGGGTCCGCGTTTCCGCAGCACCTCGCCATGACCGCAGCAGAACCGTTCAGTACTACGAAGGCTCTGACTCCTGCCCACCGTCACCACGGCGGTCAGGTCTCCCCGCTTCTCTCGCATTTCCTTCCCAGCGTTCCGTCTCCAACCACGGAGGGGACCCGAATGTCGCTTTCCACGCCAATCCCAGCGCATCCGATGATTTTCAGGCTTCACCTTCTCCTAGCGGGCTCGCCGTCCCGTACCGCCGAATCGAGTTCGTCATCCTACGGACCGCCAGTTCGCCTCCGGTTGCTCTCCACCCCGCCTCGCGACGACGCAGTTACCTTCGACTACGGGGCCTTGGCTTACCCCGACACGGACTCTCACCGTGCAGAAAATGCGCCTCCACGGACGCACTAGGAGCGCCCCTGGGCGCGAACACCCTACGGTGGCCGCCTCAAGACCCGGCTTTCGCGCGCGAGCGCGCTCCTACACAGGGGCGGGAGTAGATCCCGGCTGGGTCCGTCATGGCTGCACGGCCGCCAGGACACCTGGGACCCGGCCACCGGGACCGCCCGGCAATTGGTCGGGTCCGATGCGTAAAATATTTATAAATTCGATATTATCCATCTATAAATTCGTTTTACTAATATATAAACCCTCGCTAGAGTAATCAGAAATCATCAACCTGGAAGGTACAGCGATGGATATGGCAGTCGGCGACATGCCCCTGGAGCGTGACGAGGAGGGCTTCCTGATGGATCCCGCCCTGTGGACCCCCGAACTGGCGGAAGCCCTGGCGGTGGAGGAGGACCTGGAGTTGGATTCCGAGCGCTGGGCCATCGTGAACTACATCCGCGATTACTGGGAACGGCAGGCCTCGGTGCCCGAGGCCCGCACTCTGCTCAAGCACCTCAAGTCCGAATGGGGGGCCGAGAAGGCCACCCGCAAGTACCTGTACCGGCTTTTCCCCTACGGCTACGGCCAGCAGGCCTGCAAGATCGCCGGCATGCGCAAACCGCGCAAACTCATGCTGGACGTGTAAGCTGCCTGGAAACGGAAAAACCTTTAACCACGAAATACTCGAAAAATGCGAAAGATCATCCTGGGCTGCGGTCAGAGCGGTACAGGGAGATTACGGGAGACGCTATGGGCTCTTTGCCCGTCAAAGCAACGTCAGGGAAGCGCTGACTTATTCAGTGCTTCCCGTGAGGTCCATGGATGGACCATCGCGTCGATCACGTAAGGCCACTGACGAGAATTAGCTTGTCACTCTGATAGCCGCATCGAGCTTATCCGTAGTGGTCGCCATATCGAAAGATGGCAAGTTAATTTTGATCAGACTCCTAAGTGGTTGAGACGCATAAGCCGGGCCCGGAACGTACCGGGCCCGGCGTGGCTGCTTTAAACCTGGACGGATTAAATCAGCGTTTCGTCAGTACCCGTTACTCTTCGTGTTTTTCGCGTATTTCGTGGTTAATTCCTTCAAACGCGCGCCGCGGGCAGGGCGGTCGAGGGCGGCCAGGGCCTCCACCCGGCGGTAGAAGGCCGGCAGGTCGCCCTCCGCTTCCTGCAGCAGGGCCTCGAAGCCGGGTACGAGGTCGTGGTAGAGGGCCACGGTGGCCAGGCGGGCATTGTTGGGGGGAGACGTGAACCAGCCTTCATAGGCCGCCGCCCGGGGCCCCGCGGCGGCGCGGAAGCCCTCCCAGCGGCGGGCGAAGGCCGCCAGGGCCTCGGCCTTGGCGCGGCGCCGGGCGGGCGCCGGCAGCCCACCGCCATAGATTTCCGCCAGATCCGCCCGCAAGTCGGCGATGTGGCGCAAGAAGGCGGTCTGTGCCTGCAACTCCTTCCTGTAGGAGGTCACCGCTTCATCGGTGCCGTGGGCCCGCAGCCATCGCCTTACGCCCGCACGCTCCACGGCGGTTGCGAAGGCCTCGTTGAACGCCGAGTCGTCGGCCACGTAGACGACCTGATGGGCCAGTTCATGGAATATCAGCCCCGCCAGACGGTGGGTGGGCCAGTGGATGACGGTGCTGGGCAGGGGATCCGCCAGCCACCCCAGAGTAGAGTAGGCCGGCACGCCGCCCACGTGGACCTCCAGGCCCTGCTCCTTCAACTCTGCCGCGAAGTCCCGGGCCGCCGTCTCGTCGAAGTAGCCACGGTAGTTCACGCAACCGGCGAACAGGAAACACCAGGTCATGGGCTCGAGGGAAAACTTGGGGGCGGCCACCACGGACCACACCACGTAAGGGCGGTCGAGGGCGGCGTAGCGGCGGTAGCTCTGGTTGTCCGGCAGGGCCAGCCGGGCGCTGGCGAAGTCGCGGATCCGTGTCACCGTGGCGAGGCGCGCCTGCAACACCTCGTCGCTTTCCGCGTCCTCCGCCAGCAGGCGGTGGATGGGCTGCTGGCGGCCCAGCAGGTCCAGGTGGCCGCCGACGGACTGGGCGTAGTAGGACAGGTTCGCACAGCCGCTCGCGGCCGCCGTCAGGACCATCACCGCGACGGCGCCGAGGGACCGGGCCATCACCCCCTGTCCAGCAGGGGCGCCAACACCTCCCAGACGTTGTCCAGGATACGCCCCTGGGCGGCCGCCCTGGGGTGGATGCCGTCATCCTGCATGAGGGCCGGGTCCCCCGCCACGCCCTCCAGCAGGAAGGGCACCAGGGGCACCCCCTGGGCTTCGGCTACATCGGGGAAGACGGCAGCGAACCGCCGCGTGTAGACGGGACCGTAGTTGGGGGGGATCTGGATCCCCAGCAGCAGCGGCCGGGCACCGGCGGCCCGCACCTGCTCCACCATGGCCTCGAGGTTGTCCCGGGTGACCCGGGGCATGATCCCCCGCAGGCCGTCGTTGCCCCCCAACTCCAGCAGCACCCACGCGGGACGATGGCGTTCCAGGGCGGCGTCCAGGCGCGCCAGGCCCCCGCCCGTGGTGTCGCCGCTGATGCTGGCGTTCACCACCCGGTAGGGGTAACCCTCCCGCTCCAGGCGGCGCTGCAGCCGCGCCACCCAGCCCTCGGCCACCGGGATGCCGTAGGCCGAACTCAGGCTGTCCCCTACCACGAGGATCACCGGCGTGCCGTCATCGTGACCTCGCAGTTCCACAGAGAGTACCATCAGCGCCAGGGCCGCCGTCGCCAAAAACACCGCAAGCGGATTCTCCCGGGGCCGGTGTTCCCTGGCTGCACGCTGTCGATTAAAAGAAAACATTGTTCACTCCCCTTGATCGCGGCAAAGTCGCGGTACCGTTCGACTGCCAAACCTGTCGCGGCGTTCGATCTGGAACAGTATCCCGGCGGACCGGGTCATGAGGCGAGGTCGCAAGACCGGGCTGTCGAGGGGGCATCCAAGGTGATCCCTTTGCTCTGAATATCGGTAAATGTTTCTGATGTCTGCCATCCAATCCGCAACCCGGGAAACGCCCGCGTCACCCATGATAGCCGTAGAGGCCCTCCAGAAGACGGTGCCGAGCCCCGAGGGTGCCCTGCATATCCTCCAGGACATCGACCTCGAGATCGCCCGTGGCGAGACGGTGGCCGTGGTGGGGGAGTCGGGCTCGGGCAAGACCACCCTCATCGGTCTCATGGCTGGCCTCGATCTGCCCACCCATGGCCGCATCCTCGTGGAGGGCCGCGACCTCGGGGCCCTGGACGAGGACCAGCGGGCCATCCTGCGGGGCGAGTTGGTAGGCTTCGTGTTCCAGTCATTCCAGCTCATCCACAGCCTCACGGCCCTGGAGAACGTGATGCTGCCCCTGGAGCTGGCCGGCCACGACCGGCCCGCCGCGGCGGCCACCGCGGAACTGGAGCGGGTGGGCCTGGCACCCCGGCGCCACCACTATCCGCGCCAGCTCTCGGGCGGCGAGCAGCAACGCGTGGCCATCGCCCGCGCCTTCGCCACCCGGCCGCGGCTGTTGTTCGCCGACGAGCCCACGGGCAACCTCGACCGTCGCACCGGCCACCAGGTGGAGGAGCTGCTGTTCGAACTGAACCGCGAACGGGGTACCACCCTGGTGCTGGTGACCCACGACCCCGGGCTGTCTGCGCGCTGCGGGCGGGAGCTGCACTTGGAGGCCGGGCGCATCGTCGGCGGCGAAGCGGCGGCGTGACTATTCCCCTGTCATGGCGCCTGGGCCTGCGCCTGCTGGCCCGGGAATGGCGGGCCGGCGAGTTACGGGTGCTGGCCATGGCGGTGGTGATAGCCGCCGCCAGCGTCTCCTCCGTGGGCCTCTTCGCCGACCGCGTGCGCGGTGCCCTCCACGGCCAGGCGGCGGAACTGCTGGCCGCCGACCAGGTGGTGATATCCCCCGACCCCATCCCGGAGGACTGGCAACAAGCCGCCGCCGCGCACGGGCTGGACACCGCCCGCACCGTCACCTTCCCCAGCATGGTGAGCGCCGGCGAGCGCCTCAAGCTGGCGGATGTCAAGGGCGTGAGCGCCGCCTATCCCCTGCGGGGCGACCTGATGGTGAGCCGCGAGGCGTTCGGCGAGGCCACTGCGCGGTCCGAGGGGCCGGAGGCCGGCACGGTGTGGCTGGACACCCGCCTCGCCGCCCCCCTCGAGGTCACTCCCGGCGACCGGGTGCAGGTGGGCGAGCGCACCTTCACCGTGGCGGCCATCCTGGCGCGGGAACCGGACCGCGGCGGCGACCTCTTCAGCCTCGCGCCACGGCTGATGATGAATATCGCCGACGTGCCCGCCACCGGCCTCATCCAGCGAGGCAGCCGCGTGACCTACCGGCTGCTGGTGTCCGGCAGCCCCGCGGCGGTGGCCGACTTCCGCACCTGGGTGGAACCCCGCCTCGGGCGCCGGGCCAGCACCGAGGGCGTCCAGGACGCGCGGCCGGAGATGCGGATGGCCCTGGAGCGGGCCGAACGCTTTCTCGCCCTCACGGCGTTGATGAGCGTGGTGCTGGCGGGCATCGCCGTGGCCGTGTCCGCCGACCGCCATGCCCGCCGTCACCTCGACGCGGTGGCCATCCTCAAGGCCATGGGCGCCACCCAGGGCCGTGTCACCACCACCATCACGGTACAGATGGTCACCCTCGGCCTGGCGGCCGGCGGTGTGGGGGTGGCCATCGGTTTCGTCGGCCAATGGGGCCTGGTGCATCTGCTGGCCACCCTGCTGCCGGCAGCCCTGCCGGCTCCCGGCCCCTGGCCGGCGCTCGGTGGACTGCTCACCGCCCTCATCACCCTGGCAGGCTTCGGCCTGCCGCCCATCCTGGGGCTGCGCCGCACCCCCCCCATGCGCATCCTCAACCGCAGCCTGGTGGCGCCTCCCGCCATGGGGCGGCTGATCTACGTCTCGGCGGTGGCCGCGGTGGTGCTGCTGGCCCTGTGGCTCATCCGCGACGTGCGCCTGGTGGCCTACGCCCTGGGCGGCATGGCCGGAGCCTTTCTCCTGCTCTCCCTGGTAGCCGCGGCGGCGGTGGCGCTGCTCATCCAGCTGCGCCGGGGCGGCTCGGGCAGCTGGCGCTTCGGCCTCGCCGGCCTGTCGCGCCACCCCGAGGCCAGCGTCATCCAGGTGGTGGCCTTCGGCATGGCAGTACTGGTGATCCTGCTTCTCACGGTGGTGCGCGGCGAGCTGCTGGCGGTGTGGCAGGAGCGCCTGCCGCCGGACACGCCCAACATCTTTCTCATCAACGTCCAGGCCGCGGAGCGCGCCGCACTGACCGCCTTCCTGCGCGATAACGGCGTGAAGCGGGCCGAACTCTACCCCATGATCCGAGGCCGGCTCACCGCCATCGACGGGCGTCCGGTGACGGCCGACGACTACGCCAACGCTCGTGCCCAGCGCCTGGTGGATCGGGAGTTCAACCTGTCCTGGGCCACCCGCCCCCAAGCGGACAACCGCATCGTCGCGGGCCGCTGGTGGACCGCAGACGACAGCGGCGAGGCCGTGAGTTCGGTGGAGTTGGGGCTGGCCGAGCTGCTGGGGATCGAGCTGGGGGACCGCCTCACTTTCCGTATCGCCGGCCAGGAACTCACCACCCGGGTCACCAGCCTGCGCACGGTGGAATGGGATTCCTTCAACGTCAATTTCTTCATCGTCATGCCCCCTGGGGTGCTGGGGGATTATCCCCAGACCTTCATCACCAGCTTCCACCTCCCCGCCGCCGAGCACCGGGTGCTGGCACGGCTGGTGGAGCACTTCCCCAGCGTCACGGTGCTGGACGTGGCGGCCCTCATGGACAAGGTGCGCTCCGTCATGACCCACGCCACCCGGGCCATCGAGTTCGTATTCGGCTTCGCCCTGGTGGCCGCCTTCGCGGTCTTCGCCGCCGCCATCCAGAGCACCCAGGACGAGCGCCGGCGTGAGACCGCGGTGGTGCGGGTACTGGGGGGGCGCAAGAGGCAGATCCGCCTGGGTCTGGCCCTGGAGTTCGCCACCTTAGGAGGCCTGGCCGGGCTGCTGGGGGCGGTGGGTGCCGAGGCCACGGGCTGGCTGCTGGCCCGTTTCGTATTCGAGCTGCCCTACGGCCTGCAGCCGGCCCTGTGGCTGGCCGGCTCCACCCTCACCGCCCTGGTGCTGGTGATCGCCGGCTGGCTGGCGAGCCGCCGGGTCGTGGACTCGCCGCCCCTGCTCACCCTGCGCGGCGAGCAGGAGTAGCACCCGGGGACAGTAGCACCCGGGTAGAGTAGAGAGCAGGCCCTAACGCCCGTAGGTCCGGCTTAGCGGTTCCCGCCCCTTTCGTTTGGCGGTGCCTAAATAGCCGGGCCGTAGCCACCAGGGCCAGCCCTCCCTCATCAAACCGTGCATACGGTTCTCCCGTACACGGCTTTCCGATGTGCTTCACGCCAAGGCATGCGCTGAGCGCCAGCCTGCTTTATGGGATAGCTTGAGTAATCCAAGGGCGTCGTGGAGGTGGGCGTAGGGAAAGCGTTCGTAACCGCGCGTGCGAGTGCGCACTTTGTGACGCCGCCGCAGTTGGGTACGCACGCGTTCCTCAGTGAACCACCGGACGCGTCCGAAAGCCTTGGTGCAGTTGCCGTAGTGGAAGTAGCCCGACCAGCCGCGTAGCACTTGGTTGACTTCCGTGATCATACGCGGCATCGGCACCGGGGTGCGGCGCCGCGCGGTGAGTTCCTTGATGCGCGCCTTGATCCTTCGTTCGGCGCGGCGGCTCGGCTCAACGTGAGGGTAGCCGTTGCCGGTTCGTCGGCTGCGTGCCCATTTGATGCTGAAGCCAAGAAAGTCGAACGCCTGTCGGCGGGCATCGACCACGTGGGTTTTCTCCCGGTTGAGCGTCAACTCCAGGCGTGTCAGCACCGTCTCAAGCACCGCCATGGCCGGCGCGGTGTCCCCACGACACAGAATCACGGCATCGTCAGCGTAACGCACGAGGCGCGCCCCTAACCGCCGTTCCAAGTCGTGCCGTTCCCAAATCCGGTCCAGCAGATGTAGATAAAGATTGGCCAGCAGCGGGAAACAACCCCGCCTTGCGGCGTCCCTTTCCGATTCCCTTTACCGCCACTCGGGCGTTGCTTGCCTCGCCCATCCTCTTCGATGACCGGGGCCTTGAGCCATTGCTGAATGAGGGCGAGGACGCCCCCATCGGCAAGGCGCTCGGCAACCACGGCCATGAGCTTGGCGTGCGGGATCGTATCGAAATACTTCGATAGATCCGCATCGATGATTTGGCTCTTTCTCTGAAACAGACCGTCGGTGACGGCCTTCACCGCATCATGGGCCGAGCGCTGCGGGCGAAATCCATAGGAGTGCTCGCAGAAATCAGCCTCGAAGATCGGCTCCACCACCAGCTTGAGCGCCATCTGTACGATCCGATCCCGGATTGTGGGGATCCCCAATGGGCGCTCACTGCCATCCGGCTTGGGTATCCAGACCCGACGCACGCCGTCCGCGCCGTACGTCTTCTGCTCCAGTTCCCGTTGCAATTCCGCCAAGTAGGCGTCTTTTCCGACCCCCGCCTCGATGGCCTCACAGGTCACACCATCGATTCCTGGCGCGCCCCGATTGGACCTGACACGATCATAGGCGTGACCGAGAGTGTCTGCCCGATAGACCTTGTCATACAAGGCGTAGAAGCGAAACGCCGGCTCTTGCTTGGCCTTGACGTAGAGCTTCCTCTGCAGCGTCCTGATCTTTTCCGGAGTTGTTAGCGACATCGCCGCAATCTCCTGACCCTCTGCGTTTCGGTTGCGTGCACAAAGTAGGGTCCCTTCCCTCAGGTCGGGTTATGTTGTCCCAGACCCTCAATCGGTACTATGAACCCCTCCGACTCCCACGACGGTCGATGACGACTTCGGACTGGCCTTATACGCCACCGTCGGCAGTTCTCACCTGCCACCGCCGCGGGCCTCCCGCACTGGGACCAATCAACTTCCACCACATGCCACCCGTACTACCCCGGAAGACTCAGTGGGACGCTCTCGTCGTCTCCTCCCACCAACAGCGGCCTTCCCCGACTGTCCACCGGGTCGGCATCTTCACTTTGTTCACGAGGCTACATCTCGGTTCGCTTGCGCTGCGGCCTGCGGTTTTGCATCTACGTAACTTACGACCCCCGGTTACCCGGACGCCGCTCCGCGACACTACAAAGGTGTACGAGCAACTCCTTTGGCGGGACTCTAACCCGCTAGTTAATCAGCCTGTTACGGCATACGGACAGTTTACT
>JAXHLS010000001.1 GCA_034522055.1 Gammaproteobacteria bacterium | reverse complement strand
TGTGGGTAGCAATTACCCTGCCAGCCTCCCCCGCCGCCGGTTGGGGCGGGCAAGTCGCTGAAATCCCTTCATGTAGGCCCGTGCCCATGGCGGGTGGCGGCGGTCCCTTTGCCCCCTCCCGGGGCACGGGCCGGGAGGTTGCCCCGTTTCGGCGCGCCGCGGTGCGCCCTGGATGCCGCGATTGATTTTTCTTTAACCACGAAATACGCGAAAGATACGAAAGCAACGGTGTCCGGACTAATTCTGGCCCGGAGTCAATAAAGTGACCGCGAGGGGGGCATATGGAGCTGCGCAGGTCGCTATTCACGATGTTTTATGAAAAATACACCCTCGGCAATTCGATGGCGCTATGGTGCCAGATATTGGGTCGGGAAAATAATTTCGAAAAAATGTCAAAAAGTACTTGACAAAGGTTCTCCAGGGTGTTCGCGATATGTGTTGTAGAAACAACAACTTATCGGAGAACTTCATGCGTAGTGAGCGAATGAAAGCCTTAATGAACCATATCCTGAACGAGACCGTCCTGGGCGAACTGCTGATCCCCGTTTCCGAGGCGTTGGCGCGCCTGCGCAACGCCAATGCCAATACGAGCGTGCTGGACATGTACACCTTTATCAGCCTGGGCGTACTGCGTCATCTGCAGGGCATGCCCTCGCTGCGCGAGCAGGTGCAGTCGTTGCTGCATCTGGACCCGACGCAAAGCCCGCAGGCACCCCTGGCCCGCTCCACTTGGTCCGATGCCCTGGCGTCGCGGCGTCGCCGCGACGTGGTCAGTGCCATGATGGGGCCGTTGCGGAGCGAGGCCCGGGCGGTACTGCCCGACCGCTTGGCCGGATTTGCCGAGCTGGCGGGGCGCCCCGTGTACGCGACCGACGGCACCTATCAGCACGAGAGCGCCCACTACGGGCGCCGCACGCCCCGCCAGGGCGGTGAGGACAACCCCAAGGGCCATGCGCTGCTGAGCTTCTACGACGTGCGCCTGGGGTGCCCCGCGGATGTCTATGTCGATACCCGCAATCGCCACGAGACCACCTTGCTGCGGGACTATGACGCCAACGAACAAGCCATGACCCGGCACAGGAAGGCCCTGTGGCTCGTCGACCGCGCCTTCATCGACGCCCGCTTCTGGGACCAGAAGAAGAAGGGCCTGGGCGTGACGCTGGTGACCCGCATGAAAAAGAACCTGCGCATCGATTCCACCGAGACCCTGCCGGTGGCCGACATCGCCGTCAACGAAGGCATCGTGAAGGACTTGCGTATCACCCTGGGCAGCTCCCAGGCCTTCTGGCGGCTGGTCACCTTCTGCTCCCGGCGCGGCCGCCTCGTGGAGTTCCTCACCAACGACTTCGACCTCGAGCCCGGCCTCGTCGCCTTCCTGTATTCCCGCCGCTGGGAAGAGGAGAAGTGCTTCGATACCTGGAAGAACGACTTCAGCCAGGCCAAGGCCTGGGGCGCCAGTGTCGTGGCCATCGACAACCAGGTGCGTCTGGCCATCATCACCTCCCTCCTCGTGGCCATGCTGGTGCACCGCACCATGGGTCAGCACGGCGTCGAGGACGAGAAAGCCCTGCGCAAACAGGACCGCCGGCAGACCGCGGCAACAGACGGGACCGACCGCCCCGACTGGAGCACCCCGGTGTTCCGCTATACCTCCAAGGTGAGCCGCCAAGTGCTGAGGTTCTTCAAACACTGTTTTCACAAACCCGCCTCCCTGGCGCTCTATGAGAGCCAGCTACGCCCCATGTTGATGGCGTACCTGTGAGGCAGGGCGGACACCGTTGATACGAAAGTATACAGAGACGGCAGCCGCCCCGGGAGCAAGCGCCAGCGCTTGGCAGTCCTGCCAGGCCCTGATCCGTTCTTCCCCTCGCCCGGATTCGTTCGCGCCTTTCGCGCCTTTCGTAGTTCCCGCTTTTGATTTTTTTAACTACGAAATACGCGAAAGGCGCGAAAATTAAAGAGACGGTGGCGGGCAGCTGCCCCAGAAGGAAATTCCAGTGTCCGGCAGTCCTGCCAGGCCCTGATCCGTTCTTCCCCTCGCCCGGGATCCATTCGCGCCTTTCGCGCCTTTCGTAGTTCCTGCTTTTGATTTTTCCCTTAATCTTTTCGTTTTTTTCGAGTCTTTCGTGGTTACCGCTTTTGCTTTTTCCCGTGGTCAGACGAAGCGCATGGATAGGTCCACGGCGTGGATGTGCTTGGTGATGCCCCCCACGGAGATGAAGTCCACGCCGCTGGCGGCCACGTCGGCGACGGTCTTGAGGTTGACGTTGCCCGAGGCCTCGAGGGGGACGCGGCCGCCGGTGATGGCCACGGCGCGGGCCAGGTCCTCCACGGTGAAGTTGTCCAGCAGGATGCGGTCCACGTCGCTGGCCAGGGCCTCCCGCAACTGGGCCAGGTCCTCCACCTCCACCTCCACGGTCTGGTTGCTCAGCTTGCGCCGGGCGTCCGCCACCGCCGCGGTGATGGAGCCGGCGGCGGCGATGTGGTTCTCCTTGATGAGCACGGCGTCGTAGAGGCCCATGCGGTGGTTGGTGCCGCCGCCGCAGGCCACGGCGTACTTCTGGGCGGTGCGCAGGCCCGGCACGGTCTTGCGGGTGTCGAGGATGCACGCCGCCGTGCCCTGCACCCGCTTGACGTAGTGGCGGGTGATGGTGGCGGTGCCCGACAGGGTCTGGAGGAAATTCAGGGCGGTGCGCTCGGCCGTCAGCAGGTGGCGGGCGCGGCCGTCCACGGTGCACAGCATCTGGTTGGGCCGTACCACGTCGCCGTCCCGGGCCGTCCAGTTCACCTGGGCGGCGCCGTCGGAGACCTGCAGGAACACCTCGTCGAACCAGGGCCCGCCCGCCAGCACCGCGTGCTCGCGGCTGGTCACCACCGCCGAGGCGTCGTCATCCTCCGGCACCAGGGCGGCGGTGACGTCGCCGCGCCCCACGTCCTCGGCCAGGGCGCGGGCGACGGTGTCACGGAGATCGGCGGGGGGGCGGGGCATGGGGGCTTCCTCGATGGGCGGGTCCGAATATCCTGTTTGGTCTTCGTGCCGTCACGGTCCCCGACATCACGGGCGCGTCTCATCCGAGCGCGCGGCGCGGTACTGGCGGGTGAGGCTGAATACCACCGGCGACAGCAGGGCCAGGGCGATGAGATTGGGTACGGCCATGAGGCCGTTCATGGCGTCCGCCAGCAGCCACAGCAGGTTCACCCCCTCGTTCTCACCGGCGGCCAGGGCCCCCAGGGGGATGGCGACGATCCACAGCAGCCGGTAGGGCAGGATGACCCGCACGCCGAATATGAACTCGGCGCAACGCTCGCCGTAGTAGCTCCAGCCGAGGATGGTGGTGAAGGCGAAGATGATGAGGCCAATGCTCACCACGTAGCGCCCCCCGGGCAGTCCGGCGTTGAAGGCCGCCGCAGACAGGGGGCCTCCGGTCTCACCGGTGATCCAGGCGCCGGAGATGACGATCACCAGGGCCGTCATGGTGCAGATGATGATGGTGTCGATGAAGGTGCCCAGCATGCCAATGGTGCCCTGGCGCACCGGATCCCGGGTGCGCGCCGCGGCATGGGCGATGGGGGCGCTGCCGAGGCCGGCCTCGTTGGAGAACACGCCGCGGGCGACGCCGAACTGGATGGCCATCCAGATGCTGGCGCCGGCGAAGCCGCCGGCCGCCGCGGTGCCGGTGAAGGCGTCGCCCACGATGGTCGCGAGTGCGGCGGGCACCTGGTCCACCTGGAGCCCGATGATGACCAGGGCGCACAGGAAATAGGCGATGGCCATGAAGGGCACCAGCCGCGCCGCCACCTCGGCGATGCGGCGGATGCCGCCCAGGATCACGGCCCCCGCCAGGACGGCCAGGAGGAGCCCGGTGATCCAGGTGGGTACATGGAAGTTGGCGGCCACGGTGTCGGCCACCGAGTTGGACTGGATGGTGTTGCCGATGCCGAAGGCCGCCACCATGCCGAACACGGCGAACAGCAGGCCCAGCCACTGCCAGCGACGCCCGAGGCCGTTCCTGATGTAGTACATGGGGCCGCCCACATGCATGCCGCGCTCGTCGGTCTCCCGGTAGTGGACCGCCAGCACGGCCTCGGCGTACTTGGTGGCCATGCCGAACAGGGCCGTTATCCACATCCAGAACACCGCCCCGGGGCCGCCGATGGCGATGGCCGTGGCCACGCCGGCGATGTTGCCGGTACCGATGGTGGCGGACAGGGCGGTCATGAGGGCCTGGAAGGGGGTGATGTCCCCCTCCTCGTCGGAGCGCCGGCCCCGCCACAGGCTGCGGAAGCCCCCGCCGATGCCGCGCCAGGTCATGAAGCGCAGGCCCACCGTCAGGTAGATGCCTACGCCGAGCAGCAGGGCCAGCATCACCGGCCCCCAGACGAAGCCCGACACGGATTCGAGCAGCGGTTTCACGGTCTCCATCGGTGGCTCCCCCCTACCTCACGGACTTGTATTGTTATGTGTTGTCATCGCCCGGCTCCGAGGCGCCCGGCGGGACTATGGTAACCACGACGTGCTCCGAAGGCACATCGCTGCCGCGCCCGGGCCGAGGTCGGGATTCATCCCGACATTCAATCCCACCCCACGCACCCCGTGCCGGGCCGAAACCACCCGCGGGCTGTCGGGCTGAAGCCCGACCTACAGAACATTGTCACCGCCCGTTCCGGCGGCACGGATGTCGGTTGCTCTCGGCAACCGACATCCGTGCCCGCAAACCGCCGAGTTTCCGTCGGCTGCCAAGCGCAGCCGACCTACGCTTCTGCCCCATATCCCTGCCCAACATGCCTTCACCCTGTCCTTCTCCCCAGGGGAAATGGGAAAGGGGAAATGGGAAAAGATTACCATCCGTGCGCCGGCTCCGCTGACGCCGAAACGGTGGATCCGGTGCGCCTTTTCAAGCCGCCCCTCATCCCTGACCTTTTCCCTTTTCGTGTTGTTTCGCGTTTTTCGCGGTTACGCTTTTGGTGGGTCGGGATTTATCCCGACAGGAGCAATTGTTCTAGTCCCCAGGCGCGCGCAGGGTCAGGGTGTCGCCGCGCTGGGTGAGTTCCAGGCGCTTCAGGAAGCTCATGCCCAGCAGCACCTCGTCCAGGTCCATGCTGGGGTTGATGGTGGCCCACACGTCCCGCTGGGTGATGCCCCCCAGTTGCACGCTGTCGAGGCGGGTGGCGTAGCTCGTCACCTGGCCGGCGGCGGTGTTGGCGCGCATGGGGCGGCCCTGGCGCAGGCCCAGCTCGCGGGCCAGGTGGCCGGGGATGGAAACCGTGGTGGCCCCCGTATCCAGCAGGAACTCCACGGGTTCGCCGTTGATACGCCCGGGCGCCACGTAATGGCCCATGCGGTTGCGTTTGAGCACCACCTCGTCCCCACCATCGATACTGACGGCGAGGTCCTGGTTGGGATTGTCCCGCTGGGTGAGCGCACCCTGGAACAGCAGGGTCACCAGGCCGAGACCGACGATCCAGGCGCCGATGGTCATGGCGATGCCGATGCTGCGGGTGCTTTGGGGATCGGGGCGGTTCATGGCGTGGCGTCCAAGGGGTGTAAATCGTAACATGAGGGCGTCTTACTCTCTTCAAGCCTATGCCAGGTCAGGAAACGATTAACCCACCGAACGCTACGGCATAATCCATGACACAAGGGCTCCTGCGCTTCCTGCAGGCCATGACAAGCAGCGCGCGGGACCTGGGGCCCATTCTGCTGGTGATCGCCGGCTTCCAGCTATTGGTGCTGCAGCAGCCCATCCCCGAGTTCGGCCGTATCCTGGTGGGGACGCTGTTGGTGGTGGTGGGGCTCACCCTGTTCATCCGCGGGCTGGAGATGGCCCTGTTCCCCCTGGGGGAGGCGATGGCTCATGCCTTCGCCCGCAAGGGCAGCCTGCCGTGGCTGTTGCTCTTCGCCTTCGCCCTCGGCTTCGGCACCACGGTGGCGGAACCCGCCCTCATCGCGGTGGCCCGCAAGGCCGCCGAGGTGGCGGCGGCGGGCGGGGTCATCGCGGCCACGGACGAGGCCCGCGATGCCTATGCCAGCGGGCTGCGTTACACCGTGGCCCTGGCGGTGGGGGTGGCCATCGTCATGGGTGTGCTGCGCATCATCAGGGGCTGGCCCATCCAGTACCTGATCATCGGGGGCTATCTGGGGGTGGTGGTGATGACCGGTTTCGCCCCAAAGGAGATCATCGGCGTCGCCTACGACTCCGGCGGCGTCACCACCTCCACCATCACCGTGCCCCTGGTGACGGCCCTCGGCGTCGGTCTGGCCTCCAGCATCGAGGGTCGCAATCCCATGGTGGATGGCTTCGGTCTCATCGCCTTCGCTTCTCTGACCCCTATGATGTTCGTTATGGCCTACGGCATGGTGTACTGAATGGAGACCCTGCGCACCCTCATGGATACCGGCCTGTCCACCGTCTGGGACGTGCTGCCCATCGTGGTTATCATCTTCGTCTTCCAGTTCCTGGTACTGCGCCGGCCCATCGCCAACCCGGCGCAGGTGCTGGCGGGCTTCATCTACGTGCTGGTGGGGCTGACCCTGTTTCTGGTGGGGCTGCAGGAGGCCCTGTTTCCCCTCGGGGAGATCATGGCCCGCCAGCTCACGGACCCGGAATTCATCCACGGTGCGGGCGCGGCCGTCTCCCAGGCGGTGCGGTGGCGCGATTATTACTGGGTCTATCTCTTCGCCCTGGCCATCGGTTTCGCCTCCGCCATCGCCGAACCGGCCCTCATCGCCGTGGCCATGAAGGCCCAGGAGGTGTCGGGCGGCGCCATCCGCTCATGGGGGCTGCGGGTGGCGGTGGCCCTGGGTTGTGGCCTCGGCGTGGCCCTCGGCACCTACCGCATCGTCACGGGCACGCCCCTGCACTGGTATATCATGGCCGCCTACGTGGTGGTGATCGTGCAGACCCTCTTCGCACCGCGGCTAATCATCGCCCTGGCCTACGACTCGGGCGGGGTGACCACATCGACGGTCACGGTGCCCCTGGTCACGGCCCTGGGGCTGGGGCTCGCCGCCACGGTGCCGGGACGCAGCCCCCTGCTGGATGGTTTCGGGCTCATCGCCTTCGCCTGTATGTTTCCCATCATGACCGTGATGGGCTATGCCCAGATCACGGAATGGCGGGCGCGGTCCCGAGATGTCGCTGAATGATGCCCCGGGATGAACGATGCGAGATCGGGAGGCGGCGGTTGATTGTCATTGACGGGGTGCTCCCACGGGCGCCGAAGCCCGGAAAGGGTGGCATGGAAAAAGTGAATCCGGCGTGGTCCACGTCACGGAGGTTGTCGATATGCATTTCAAGCTGATCATCGCCCTGGTGGATGACTCCAAGACGAATGCGGTACTCAAGGCGGCGCGGGACACTGGCGCCACCGGCGCCACCGTCATCAACAGCGCCCGGGGGGAAGGCATCGAGAAGGAAAAGACCTTTTTCGGTCTTAATCTGACCACCCAGCGGGACGTGCTGTTGTTCCTGGTGGAGGAGCACCTGAGCCGGCGCATCCTCGAGACCATCATGGACATCGGCGAGTTCACCGCCAAGAAGGGTACGGGCATCGCCTTCCAGGTGGATGTGGAGGATGCGGTGGGTGTGGCCCATCAGGCGGAGCTTCTGAGAGCAACCGTGGAGAGCGAGCTATGATTGAGAAGGGTCGGATCACGAAGGTGTCGGAGGTGATGAAGACCTCCTTCGACGTGGTGGATGGCATGGCCACGGTGGCCGAGGCCCTGGCGCAGATGAAGCACGTGGAGACCAAGTGCCTTATCGTGCAGAAGCGGGACGAGCACGACGAGGTGGGGATGCTGTTGATCTCGGACATCGCGCGCAAGGTGCTGGCGAAGGATCGCGCCCCCGACCGTATCAATGTCTACGAGATCCATTGCAAGCCGGTGCTCACGGTGCCTCCGGACATGGCCATCCGCTACTGTGCTCGGCTGTTCACCCGCTTCGAGCTGTCCCGTGCTCCGGTGGTCAAGGACCGCGAGGTGGTGGGCATCGTCAGCCTCACGGATCTGGTGCTGAAGGGCATGAAGTGGTGAGGCCATGATGGTACGAAGCTGCCGGCTGCTCCTTCCGTTGCTGTTTCTGGCCGGCGCCGCCGTCGCCCAGCCCGACCTCCAGACCGCGCTGATGGCCTCCGCGCGGGACGGCCGTATCGAGGAGGTGAAGGACCTGGTGATGCGTGGGGCCGTGGTGAACGAGCCCAATGCCGCGGGCCGCACGGCTCTCATGGCGGCCGCCTATTACGGCAACGCCACGGTGGTGGGGATACTCCTCACCGAGGGGGCGGATCCCAACCTCGCGGACCAGCGCGGCCAGACCGCCATCATGGAGGCGGCCGGCCACGGCCATGCCGAGGCGTTGCGCCTGCTGCTGGCCCAGGGCGGCGACCCCGATGCCCAGAACGCCCGCGGCCGCACGGCGTTGATGGCGGCCGCCGCCAACGGCCATGCCGCCACCGCCACCCTGCTGGTGGAACGGGGGGCCAACGTCGAACTCGCGGACCAGGGCGGCGATACCGCCACCACCCTGGCGGAGCGCGCCGGCCACGACGAAGTGGCCCGGGCACTCGCCGGGGCCGTTCCTTAGCCGGGAGTTTGATTGCGGGGTAACCGACCTCTAGTTTGTTTAACTACGAAATACGCGAAAGGCGCGAAAGGAAGAGCGCCGAGGACCGCAACGAGTCCGTGAGGGCACACCCAGAATCGATGCCCGCACGGGCGTGTAGAGAACACGCGGCCGGTGTTGGGCAGGATGGCTGATGGGCCAGCAGGACGGATGGCGGCAGCCGGTGCCCCTGGTCTTTCGGCCGCGAAAACAACCGCCAATGCCGGATCCCTCGCGCTGGCGCCGGGAGAGGACTGAACACCCTTGTTCTCATTTCGCGCCTTTCGCGTCTTTCGCGGTTACGCTTTTGTAGGTCGGGTGCTTCTGGCAGCCGACGGGTCAGCGCGGGGATGCCGGTTGTCGGGAACGGCCGCGGGGTTGCCTGACTTGCGAGATGAGTAATAAAGGAATATTTTTTACTCATGAGGACTTTCGAGTTCGACGACGACAAGAGCAAAGCCAACCTGGAAAAGCATGGGATCGACTTCCAGGCTGCCCAGGAACTCTGGAAAGACCCTGATCTTCTGGAGATCCGGGCGAAGTCCGATGAAGAGCATCGGTTCCTCGTCGTAGGGCTTATCGGTGCGAAGCACTGGTCTGCGGTCGTCACGTACAGGGACGAGAGAATTCGCCTGATTTCTGTCAGGCGCTCCCGCAAGAAGGAGGTAGAGCTATATGAAAGCTGGGGACTTTGATAAAAAAGTTGACGAGGGTAAAGAAGACATCATCGATGATCTCGATCTTTCCACGGCGCGGCGCGTCAACCAGGAGCAAAAGCGTATAAATGTCGACTTTCCATCCTGGGTAGTCGAGTCCCTGGATCGTGAAGCGGCGCGAATAGGGGTTACGCGGCAGTCAATCATCAAAGTCTGGTTGGTGGAGCGTCTCAAGGCGGAAGCCGCCGACAAACCGCGCGATGGTGACACCGCGAGCGGCGCCCATTAGGGGGATGCCGGTTGCCGTATCGTGGAACGCGGGCCTCGAGTCGAAAGGCGGGTCGGCTGCTCCTGGCAGCCGACGGGCCGGGGCGGGGATGCCGGTTGCCGGGAGTAACCGCCTTGCGGCCGCGGTACGGTGGAATACCCGCCGCCGGGCGGTTTTTCGTTCACCGGTCCCATGCTAATCTGCGGCGGATAGCCGTTCGAGGACCCATTCCATGACTACATTGACGGACGGCCCGCAGGCGGTCGACCGGCTCGAGTGCCGCACCATTCCCCCGGCCCGTCCGGTGTCCAGCCTGGAGGAGGACGCCCTCGAGGGGCTGGTGCACAGCCGGCCCCGCTCCCTGCCGCCCAAGTATTTCTACGACGCCCGGGGTTCCGACCTCTTCGATCGCATCTGCGACACCCCCGAGTACTACCCCACCCGGGTGGAGGATGCCCTGCTCCGGCGCCATGCGGCGCACATCGTGGATAAGGTCCATCCTTTCCATATCGTGGAGTTGGGTGCCGGCACCTCGCGCAAGACCCGCCGGCTGTTCGATGCCTGCGCGGCCGCAGGCTGCCGCAGCGTCTACGCGCCCTTCGACGTGTGCCGGGAGGTGATGCTGGAGCACGGCCAGGGCCTGGTGGCGGACTATGACTGGCTGACGGTGAATGCCCTGGTGGGGGATTACCATGCCGGCCTCGACCACCTGCCGGCCTTCGCCGAGACCACCCTCTACGTCTTTCTGGGGGGGACCATCGGCAACTTCAGCCACGACGAGGCGGTGGCCTTCCTCACGGAGCTGGCGGCCCGCATGAAGCCGGCCGACCGGCTGCTGCTGGGGGCCGACCGCTTCAAGGATCCGGCCCGGCTCCATGCCGCCTACAACGACGCCGCCGGCGTCACCGCCGCCTTCAACCTCAACCTGCTCGAGGTTCTCAACCGCGAGCTGGAGGCCGATTTCGACCCCACGGCCTTCGCCCATCACGCCTGCTTCAACCCCTTCAAGCGCCGCATCGAGATGTACCTGGCCTCCCTGCGCCGCCAGCGGGTGCGGCTGGGATGCCTGAACCATGTCATGGATTTGGACGAGGGCGAGGCTATCCTCACGGAGATCAGCCGCAAGTTTACCTATCCGGCCCTGGTGGCCCTGCTGGAAGAATCGGGCCTCGAGGTGCTCGCCCCCTACGAAGCCGACGGCGGTGACTATTCCCTCATCCTCGCCGGGCGTGGCTGATCCCAGGCCGGCAGCCGCGCGGCGCCGGCGAGGGTGCGCGACACCCTGTAACCAAAGGCCCGCGGAAACATGGTAAAAAGCCCCGAGGAGGGCAGCGCCATCGCCCTCGACGGCACCACGGGCTGGCTGGAGGGCGCCGCCCGGGTGGTGTCCCCCAACTGCGACCAACGACCCGCTGGCTGCGATGTGGAACTGGTGGTGGTGCATGGCATCTCCCTGCCGCACGGCCAATATGGCGGCGGCCACGTGGATGCCCTGTTCACCAACACCCTGGACCCGCGGCAAGACCGTTTTTTTCAGGAGATAGAGGGCCTCAGAGTGTCCGCCCATTTGCTCATCGACCGCCGCGGCGGCCTCACCCAGTACGTGCCCCTGCACGGCCGGGCGTGGCATGCCGGGCCCTCCTGCTTCCGCGGCCGCGGCGCCTGCAACGATTTCTCCATCGGCATCGAGCTGGAAGGCACCGATGACGACCCCTATGAGGACATCCAATACACCCGCCTGGCAGCGGTGATCCGGGAGATCCGGCGCCACTGGCCCGCCATCGGTCGCGACGAGGTGGTGGGCCATTGCGACATCGCCCCGGGACGCAAGACCGATCCCGGGCCCGCCTTCGCCTGGCCGCGGCTGCACCGGCTGCTCGCAGGGGAGGGCCCATGACCCGGGGTTTCGTGGACCTCATCCGCCACGGCGAGCCGGTGGGGGGGCGGCGCTACCGCGGGCAGCTGGACGACCCCTTGAGCGATCTCGGCTGGACCCAGATGTGGCACGCCGTGGGGGAGAACCGACCCTGGCAGCGGGTCATCACCTCGCCCCTGGTCCGCTGCCGGGCCTTCGCCGAGGCCCTGGCGGCGGCCGATGGCATCCCGCTGCACGTGGAGCCCCGCTTCATGGAGATCGGCTTCGGGATCTGGGAGGGCCGCAGCCGCGATGAGCTCCAGGCCGAACTGGGGGCGGACCTCGGGCGCTTCTATGCCGCGCCCATAGCCAACCGTCCGGAAGGCGCCGAGCCGCTGGCCGAGTTCGCCGGCCGCGTGATGGCCGGTTGGCATGAGTGGACCGCGGGCCACACCAGCGAACGGTTGCTGCTGGTGGCCCATGCCGGGGTCATCCGCGCCATCCTCGGCGGGGTCCTCGATATCCCTCACGAGAACTTTTACCGGCTGAACGTGGATAACGCGGGGCTCACTCGCATCCAGTTCTGCGACGATCGGCCGCCCGTGGTCATGTTCCACGGTGGCAGCCGTGGCGGTCATGCGGTGGAGGACTAGTCCTCCTCATCTCTCCGTCGGCGGCGTGGTCAGCCGCAGGCGCATCTGTTTCTCGATCTCGATGATGGTGAACAGGGCCATGCCGATGAGGATGATGAGCACCCCGTCGAGAAAGGGGATGGCCGCGGTGGCGAAGATCGCCTGCAGGGGGGGCAGGTAGGTGATGCTGAACTGGCCGACAGTGACGACGATGACCGCCAGCCAGACGACGCGGGTGCCGCGTACCGCCTTCCAGGTGAGGGAGGTGCCATACATGTTGCGGATAAAGAACAGGTGGAACATCTCCATCACCACCAGGGTGTTCATGGCCAGGCTGCGTGCCAGATCCAGGCTGTAGCCTTTGTCGATGGCATAGGCGTAGATGCCGAACACGCCGGCCAGGAACAGGGAGGCCACCAGCACGATATGCCACACCAGGCTGCCTGAGAGCAGGGGCTCGTTGCGGGGTCGCGGTGGGCGCCGCATGGTGTTCTCCTCGGTGGGCTCGAAGGCCAGGGCGATGCCGAGGCTCACGGCGGTGATCATGTTCACCCACAGGATCTGGATGGGGGTGATGGGCAGGGTCATGCCGAGGAGCAGGGCGAGGATGATGGTGGAGGCCTCGCCGGCGTTGGTGGGCAGGGTCCAGCTGATGACCTTCTTGATGTTGTCGTAGACGGTGCGTCCCTCCCGCACGGCGGCGGCGATGGAGGCGAAGTTGTCGTCCGCCAGCACCAGCTCCGAGGCCTCCTTGGCCGCCTCGCTGCCCCGCTGGCCCATGGCGATGCCGGCATCGGCCCGCTTGAGGGCGGGGGCGTCGTTGACGCCGTCCCCCGTCATGGCCACGGAAATACCATGGGCCTGCAGGGCCATCACCAGCCGCAGCTTGTGCTCGGGGCTGGTGCGGGCGAACACGTCGGTTTCCAACACCGCCGTGGCGAGGGCGGCGTCATCGAGTCGGTCGATGTCCGCGCCCGTGAGGACGGTGTCGGGATGGCGCAGCCCCACCTGGCGCCCAATGGCGGCCGCGGTGATGGCGTGGTCCCCGGTGATCATCTTCACTCCGATGCCGGCGGCATGGCATTCCCGCACCGCCGCGATGGCGTCCTCCCGCGGCGGATCGATGAGGCCCACCAGGCCGAGGAGGGTGAGGGTCCCTTCCACGTCCGCGTTCTCTACCACGGTATGCTCCGGCGGTACCTCCCGGATGGCCAGGGCCAGCACCCGCTGGCCCTGCTGTGCGATCTCCTCCGCCCGCTGTCGCCACAAGCCCACATCCAGGGGCGCCGTGGCGCCCGGGTCGCTGCGCTGGTCGCGGCACATGGCGAGGATGCGCTCCGGGGCACCCTTGACGAAGATGGCGGCATGGCCTTCGTGGTCATGGTTGAGGGTGGCCATGAACTGGTACTTGGAATCGAAGGGGATGACATCGGTGCGTTGCCACTGCTGCCGGGTCTCGGCCACCAACCGCCCGGTCTTCCCGGCGAAGGCGAGCAGGGCGCCTTCCATGGGGTCGCCTTCCACCAGCCATGAGCCTTCCTGGTTCTTCAGCTCGGCGTCGTTGCAGAGCACCGCCGGCGAGGCCCGCCGCATCCAGGGCCGGATGGTCCTCCGGCGCGACCGTCCGGTCGTCGAGGCAAATGGTGCCGGCCGGCTTGTAGCTGCCGGCGTCCACTTGAAAGGTGTGCGCCGCCGTGGCCAGGGTGGCGACGCTCATCTCGTTGCGGGTTAGGGTGCCCGTCTTGTCGGAGCCGATGACGGATACCGAGCCCAGAGTCTCGATGGCGGGCAGCCGACGCACGATGGCGTTGCGCCTGGCCATGGCCTGGACCCCTACCGCCAGGGTGATGGTGAGCACCGCCGGCAGGCCCTCGGGGATGGCGGCCACGGACAGGCCCACCACCGCCATGAACAGTTCGTCGAACTCGCGGTGCAGCACGAAGTAGCCGAAGGCCAGGATGAGCCCGGCGATGGCGAGGATGAACAGGGTGAGCCACTTGGCGAATATCGCCATCTGCTCCACCAGGGGGGTGGTGAGGGTCTCCACGGTGGACAGCAGGCCGCTGATGCGCCCGATCTCGGTATCACCGCCGGTGGCCACCACCACCCCCATGCCCTGGCCGCTGGTGACGGTGGTACCGCTGAAGGCCATGCAGAAGCGATCCCCCAGGGGAGCCTCCGCGGCCACCGGGGCGATATCCTTCTCCACGGCCACGGACTCGCCGGTGAGGATGGCCTCCTGGATCTGCAGGCCATGGGCCTTGAGCAGGCGCAGGTCGGCGGGGACTTTGTCCCCCGCCTCCATCAGCACGATATCGCCGGGCACGAGCCGTTCTCCGTCCACCGTGTGGCGGGCACCGCCCCGCAGCACCGAGGCCCGCGGCGCCAGCATCTGCCGTATGGCGTCCATGGCCTTCTCGGCCTTGCCCTCCTGGAGGAAGCCGATGAGGGCGTTGATCAGCACCACGGCGATGATGACCGCCGTGTCCACCAAGTGGTCCAGCAGGGCGGTGATGGCGGCGGCCCCCAGCAGGACGTAGATCAGAATGTTGTGGAACTGCAGCATGAAGCGCGTCAGGGCACTGCGCCGCGGCGGCTCCGGCAGCTTATTGGGTCCGTGGCTGGCCAGGCGCTCCCGGGCCGCTTCGTCGGAGAGGCCGGAGGGAGTGGAGTCGACCTCGGAGAGGACGTCGTCCCCGGGCAGATGGTGCCAGCCGCGTGAGTCATTCATGCTCGCCATTGTCCCCGTTTTCCATGTTGATTTCAGTGCGCTGCCGGTCATGCCCCCAGCCCTGCCAGCAACAGCCCCAACAGCAGGCCGGCCATGACCGCCACGGGCCAGCGCCCGAGGAACGCCTCGATCCGTGCAGCCAGTCTTTGCGGGGCGGAGCCGGATCCCAGGCGCCCGGCCAGGGTCGGGCCGCCATCGCCTGGCCGCGGCCGGCCGTGGCTGGTGGCCCGCAGCCCATGGCGCCGGAGTGCCAGCAGGAGATGGCGTAGCGGCACCACGAGGTCGCCGGGTGGCAGGGCAGGCAGGCGGGGTGTGAGAAAACGCCGGGCCAGCAAGGCCGCCGCCAGGGCGGCCGGTACCACCACGAGGGCCGCCGGAGCCAGCACCGGCCACCCCGCCACCGGCCGGTAGGCTGCGGCCGCCAGGGCCAGCAGGGCCATGAGGGCGGCGGGTACTGTGGAGCCTCCGTTGCCGGCATGGGCCGGTGGCCCCGCACCGGTGGGGGAATGCCGCAACAAGGCGGAGGCGGCGAGGAAGCCGAGGACACCCATGGCCGAGACCACCGGCAACCATGGGCCGGGGGCCATGGCCGCCAACGCGCCGGGCGCCGCGGCCAGCAGCACCACGGCCGACCAGCCCACTATGCCCTTCACGGCGGTGCCCGGCATGAGCAGCAACGCCGTCAGCGCGAAGGTGGCCTGGATGAGTACCGTGGCCAGGGGGCCGACCACCCCCTGCCACACGCCGGGGCTCTGCAACTGTTGGCTCAGCACCGCGAGCCACAGGCCGCCGAGGGCGATGGCCGCGTAGGCCAGTACCCCACGGCGGTGGGTCTGCAGCAAACCCGTCGCCAGGGCATAGGCCAGAGTGACCCAGGCCATCCATCGCAGCACCTCGGCGGCCACCGGGGCCGTCAGATCCCCCAGCGGCAGCAGCCGCAGGCCGCCCAGCAGGCCGGCGCCGAGGGTGAAGGCCAGCACGGCGGGGGCGAGGGCGCGCCCGCCGCTCACCATGACCGGAGGGAGCCAGAAGTGCAGCCCCAGGAGCCCGAGCTTGGTGCCGAAACCGGCCACCAGCAGGGTCAGGATGAGGCCGGGGTGAGCGGTGTGCAACAGGGCCTGGCGCAGGGTCCCGAAGTTCGCCGCCGTGGCGTCTAGGGCGAGGGTCATCAGCACCTCGAACACCATCAGGTCGCCGGCGATGAGGAATATCACCAGCACCCGGGCGGCCCGGCAGCCGCCGGTGTCTGCGGTGATGGCCAGCACCCCGTAGAGGGCGTAGCCGGCGATGGCGGCGGCGGTGTAGAACAGCAGGCCATCGCCGGCCACGGCCATGGCGAAGGTCCCGGCCATGGCCAGCAACATCAGGATGGCGAGGCCGCCGGCGTCCCGGGTCTGCAGTCGCGGGCGCATCAGCAGAGCGGTGGTGAGCCACAGCACCGACATCGGCAGCAGAAACACCCGGCCCGTGGCATCCAGCGCCAGCATGGCTCCCATGAGGGCGGTATCGAGCCTCAGCTGGGTATCCCCCATCAGCCCGACGGTCAGGGCCGGCAGGGCCGCCCAGGGCACGAGGGCGCGGGCCAGGGCAAGGCCCCTGCCGGTCGCCAGGGCCGTCATCAGGGCCAACAGCAGGGGCGCCAGGGGAACCAGTGCCAGCAGCAGGGGGCTTCCTTCCATCATGGGTGGTAGAACTCCCGCCGGGTGATGAGTTGCGCCCAGTCCAGGGGACTGAAGGGCAGAGATGCCAACAGGCCGACCCCCAAAGCCAGGGCAGCGGTGATCAGGGGCGGCACCAGCAAGGCGCGACCGGTCTCCCGGGACCCGAAGTCCCGCTCCTGGTGCCAGGTCGCCGGTGGTGTACCGAACCAGGCGCGGTGGAGTATGGGCAGGAAGTAGGCGGCGTTGAGGGCACTGCTGGCGGCCAGCACCAGGACTACCCAGTCCTGGCCGGCCTCCAGGGCGCCCAGCCCCAGGTACCACTTGCTGATGAAGCCGGCCATGGGCGGGGCCCCGATCATGCCGAAGGCGCCGATGGTGAAGGCTGTCATGGTCCAGGGCATGCGCCGGCCCACGCCGTCCATCTCGCTGATGCGGTGGATACCCAGGGTCTCGGCGAGGTTGCCGGCACAGAAGAACAGGGTGATCTTCATGAGCCCCTGATGCACCAGGTGTACCACGCCGCCGATGGTGGCGACGGGCCCGGCGATGGCCACGCCGAGGGCGATGTAGGAGACCTGGCTCACGGTGGAGAAGGCCAGCCGGCGTTTGAGGTCGTCCTGGAACAGGGCGCGCAGGGAGCCGTAGATGATGGTGAAGGCCGCCACCCACAGCAGCGGCTTCAGGACGCCGAGATCGGCCGCGAACTCCACGCCGAAGACCTCGTACACCACACGGATGATGCCGAAGGCGCCGGCCTTCACCACCGCCACGGCGTGAAGCAGGGCACTCACCGGGGCCGGCGCCACCATGGCCTGGGGCAGCCAGCCGTGCAGCGGCACCAGGGCCGCCTTGACCCCCAGGCCGGCGATCAACAGGGCGAATATGGCCGCCAGTGCCGGGCGGTGCTCGGCGCCCAGCTCGCTGACGAAGCCCCGGGGTGTGAACTCGAGGCTGCCGGTGAGGGTGTAGAGCCATACGCTACCCAGCAGCAGCAGGGCGCCGCCCAGCACCGTATAGATGAGATAGGTCTGGCCGGCGCGCCGGGCCTGCTCGCTGCCGCGGTGCACCACCAGGGGATAGGTGGACAGGGTCAGCAGCTCGTAGAAGATGAGGAAGGTGAGCAGGTTGCCCGCCAGGGCGATGCCCACGGTGGCGGTCACGCACAGGCTGAAGAAGCCGAAGAAACGGCTGCGATGGGGTGCCCCCTCCAGGTAACCGATGGCGTAGACGGTGGTGAGCAGCCACAGCACGCTGGACAGGGTGATGAACAACAGGGCCAGGGGGCCGGCCCGCAGCACCAGGTCGAGACCCGGCAGCAACGGCAGGCGCAATTCGTAGTGGGCGCCCTGGAGACGCCCCACAGCATCAGGCCCACCAACAGCAGCTTGAAGGCGGCGCCGAACAGGTTGAGGGTGGTGCGCAGGCGCACTCGTTGTTCGCCGAGCCCGAAGATGACGAGTCCGGGGATGAGGGAACTCGCCACCACCAGCAGCGGGACCCAGTTGTTCAGGCTCATGGTGCCATCCCCGTCCCGAAGGGATCGGCGATGCCGGCCAGGGCCAGGAACGGGGATGCCAGCAGCCCCGTGAGCAGGGCCCCACAGGCCAGCAGCATGGCTGCCCACTCCATGTGCCGCGGCACCGCCTGGGCGGCGTGGGAGGCGGGGGCCCGGGTGAAGGCGTGGCCCAGCACCTTGAAGATGTATGCCGCCGCCAGGATGCCGCCGGCGATGATCACGGCCACCAGCCCCCAGCGGCCCTGGCCGATGGCGGCCTCCAGCAGCAACCATTTGCCGTTGAAACCGCCGCTGGGCGGCAGGCCCATGATGCTCGCGCCGGCCACCGCGAAGGCGGCGGCCGTGAGGGGCAGGCGCTGCACCACGCGGT
This sequence comes from Gammaproteobacteria bacterium, assembly GCA_034522055.1. Classification (NCBI taxonomy): domain Bacteria; kingdom Pseudomonadati; phylum Pseudomonadota; class Gammaproteobacteria; species Gammaproteobacteria bacterium. The sequence goes on along the minus strand of JAXHLS010000001.1, from coordinate 15,111 downwards.
CGAGATCGGCCACCCGATCATGGCCGCCGAAACGCATCATGTTGCCGGCGGCGAGGAACATGGCGGCCTTGGCCAGGCCGTGGGAGAAGGCCAGAAAGGCCCAGGCGTTCCAGGCCACGGGGCCCGCGGCCGCGGCCAGGGGCAGGGCCATGAACAGGTACCCCAACTGGGCCACCGTGGAGTAGGCCACCAGCAGCTTCACCCGGGTCTGGCGCAGGGCCTGGATGGAGCCCCACAGCACCGCCGCCGCGCCCAGCCCGCCGAGGAGTTCGGCGGGCCCCGCGGTGATGGCGGGGAAGACCTCCAGCCACAGCCGCAGCAGGATATAGAAGGACGCCTTGACCACCAGGGCCGACAGCACCGCGCTCACCGGTGCCGGGGCGCTGGCGTGGGCCGGGGGCAGCCAGAAGTGCAGGGGGAACAGGGCCGTCTTGAGGACCAGGCCGGCGCCCATGAGGCCGAAGGCCGCCCACGCCACGGGTGACGACTCCACCCGGGCGCCCAGCAGAGTGATGTCCAGGGTGGCATGGGCGTGATACAGCAACGCCACCCCCATGAGGAAGGCAAGGGAGCCCAACAGCGAGGTGAGCAGATAGCGCATGGCCGCGGTGAGGGCGTCGCGGCTGCCCGGCAGGGCCGTCAGGGCCACGGCGGCCAGGCCCATGAGTTCCAGGGTGACGTAGAGATTGAACAGGTCGCGGGACAGGAACAGGGCATTCAGCGCCGCCAGCAGGAACAGCCACAGGGGCCAGAAGCGGAGCCCCGCTGCCGGCTCGAAATAGCCGCCGGCGTGCAGGCTCACCCCGGTCGCCACCAGGGCCGTCATGGCGAGCATCAGCAGGCTCAGGCCGTCTACTCCGAGGTCGATGCCGAGGGGCGCGCCCCAGCCGCCCACCTGGTGGACCGGCAGGGGGGCGCCCAGGGCTCCGAGGATCAGGGCTGCGACGGCAACGGCGGTGGCCACGGCGGTGAGGGTGCCGAGGCCTCGGGCCCAGGCCGGAAGCAGGAAGCAGGCCACGCCCCCCGCCAGGGGCAATAGGATCAGCAGGGCCTCCCAGGGCACGGTGGTGAGCATGGCCGTTACAGGCTCAATCGGTGCCGGCATCGGGCAGTTCGGGGCGTCCCGTGCTCTCCTGTACCTTCAGCATCAGGCCGAGGGCGAGGGCGGTGGCCGATACGGCCACCACGATGCCGGTGATCACCATGGCGTGGGGCACGGGATCCGGAGGACCGTCGCCGCCGCGTCTGGCCAGGGCCACCAGCACCAGGAACACGCCGCTGCCCATGATGTTGATGGCCAGAATCTTGCGTAACAGGTGGGCATGGACGATGAGGGCGTGCAGGCCGATGCAGAACAGCCCCACCCCCAGCAGTGCGTACAGGAAGGACGCGCTCAACGGTCCTTCCCGTCCGGTGGCGCCGCGCCCAGGAACAGGGCGGCCAGGGTGACGCCGATGGCCACGGTGGCGGCGGCCTCGATGAAGAAGATGAGGCCGCCGGCGAGGGCCACGGGATACTCCAGCAGCCGACCCCCGGCCAGCAGGGTCAGCAGGGCGACGGCCAGGAAAGCCAGCAGGCCCGCCGCCAGGACGAGACGCAGGGGCCAGCCGAGGAGCACCCGGGGGGCGCGGTAACCCGCGAGTAGCAGCAACACCCCGGCGGCACCGAGGATGGATCCGGCCTGGAAGGCGCCGCCGGGCGCGTGGGCGCCCACCCACAGCAGGTAGGCCGCCACCAGCAGGAATACCGGTACCAGCAGGCGCGTGAGGGTGTCCAGCACCGGGCCGGGGGGCGGGTCCCGTGGCGGCCGTGAGTCGCCCAGGGACCACAGGCTCAGCAGGGCGATGAACAACACCGCCATCTCCAGCAGGGTGTCGTAACCCCGGAAATTGAGCAGCACCGCGGTGACCGGATGGGCGACGCCGCTGGTATCCAGATGTCGGGCCGCCATATCCTGCAAGCCGACGGCCTCCCGGGGCAGGGTCAGCACGGCGTAGCCGAGGCCGGCGGCGAGGGCCAGCAGCAGGGGGTAGAGCAACCAGCGCAGGGCCGTCATGTCGGACCGCCGGCGCCGCCGGGTCGTGGGCTGTCAGTCACCCGGGGTCTCCTCGTTCTCCGCGCCGTTGCCATCCCGTCCCGGTGCCGCCGGCAGGCGCGCCAGGGCCGCCATCAGCAGGGCCCCGGTGACGCCGGCGCCGATGGCGGCCTCCGCCAGGGCCACATCGGGCGCCCCCAGCCGCACCCAGGCCAGGGCCATGAGCAGCCCGAAGGCGATGAACAGCACGATGGCCCGGAACAGATCCGTGCAGGCCAGCAGGCGCCACGCCAGGGCCACCAGCCCGAAGGCCGTCAGGGCATCGAAGAGCCAAGACGGCTGGCTCAGCGTTTCCATGGTCTGACCCCCCGCCGCAGGGCGCCGGTGGCCACCAACTGGGCCACGCTGGCCCCGGCGATCATCACCAGCCACCACGTCAACAGCAGCTTGGCCGCCACCGACCAGGATCCCGCCTGCAGGGCGAGCCCGGCCACCACCATGCCGAGGCCCACGTTGTCGGCCTTGGTGAGGGCGTGGAGGCGGGTATAGACATCGGGAAAGCGCAGCAGGCCGATGGTGCCGGCGAGATAGAATCCGGCCCCGAGGACCAGGAACAGGGCAGACAGATAATCAATCGCGGTCATGGTCGTCCTCCGGCGCCGTCCACGCGCGGCGCACGAAGGCCACCGCCGCCACCGCCGCCAGCAGGGCGAATACCAGGGCCACGTCCCGCAGGGCGCCGTGGTTCGAGGCCTCGGCGAGGAGCAGCAGCATGGCCACCGCGGTGGTGCCGAACAACTGGGCGGCGGACATGCGGTCGGCGGCGGTGGGACCGCGCACCACCCGCCACATGCCGGCGCCCAGGTTGAGTAGCAGAAACAGCGCCAGGAGCAGGGACAGGGCCGCCATGGCGCCGGGCTCCGGGATCACAGGGGCGTCCCGAAGAGCCGGGCGATGGCCTGCTCCACGTCCGCGATCTCGCGCATGCTGTCCTGCCGGCCGTCGAGTACGTGGACCTTCAGCCGGTCGCCGTCCATGCCGGCACCCAGGGTGCCCGGCAGCAGGGAGATGGTGTTGGCCAGCATCACCCGGGCGAGGCCGGCGGGCAGGCGCAGGGGGTAATCGATGATCGCCGGCGCGATGGGCAGACGGGGGGTCAGGGCGCGCCGGGCCACGTCGAAGCCGCCCAGCAGCGAGCGCTTGAGGAAGAAGGGCACGAACGTCAGCAGCTCGCGCCAGACGAGGGGTACGGGCGGCATGAGGGCCGCGCTGGCCACCGCCGCCAGCAGCACCGCCGGGGCACCCACCCACCATGATGCCGGGGCGCCTGCGGTCAGGGCCCACCAGATGATGGCGAAGGGCACGCTGCGGGCGGCCACGGTGGACCAGCGGAAGGTGTCAGTCGTGGCGGCCATGGCTGGGGTCAGGGCAGATCTGTATATACGGCATTGATCGAGTTGGGTGGCACGGCGGCGGGCATCCCTGAGTGGATCGGAGCCGGGCCGCGGAGCGCGGCTTTAGGCCGTCGTCTCGGCCGCGATGCGCCGCAGGGCCGGCACCTCGATGCCCGCCTCCTCGGCCTGGGTGATGGCGCGGGCCAGGCGCGCCGGGGCGGAACGGCCCATGCACTTGTGGTGGGGGTCGCCGTCGAAGGCCGCCAGCATGGCCTCCATGAGGCGGGCCCGGGGCAGGGAGACCCCCGTGAGGTGCTCCTGGATGGCCAGCACGTCGGTGGCCACCTCGTGCATGAGGGGGGCATGGTGTTCCCGCAGTTCGCTGACGGTGCCCCCCACTTTGAGACCCGCCACGTTGGTGGTGACGATGTAGAGGTTCTTGCGCACCAGTTCGAACAGCAGCTGGTCGCGGTCGGCGAGGATGGCCGTGGGGATGTCCAGGGCATGGAGGGCCCGTGCCACCAGGGCGGCGTGGGGGCCGTAGACGGGGGACGGCACCAGCACCTTGTGGTCCTGGCCCTTCTTCTTCTCGAACCACACGGATATCACCGTGGGCTCGAGGTCGTGGGTCTCCCAGTCGGCGGGCAGCAGCTCGTTCTGCAGCAGCATCACCCGGGGGCGCCAGGCGGCGGGCAGTTCCCGGAGGGCGGGCTGGAGATCCTTTTCCGCCACCGCCACCAGCACCATCAGGGGCTCGGGCAGCGCCGCCGCCACATGGTCCGGGTCCATCTGGCGGGTGACGGGATAGACGGGGTGGCCGCAGCGCAGGAAACCGCGGGCGAACACGCCCGCCATCTCCCCGATGCCGATGATGACGATGGGTGGTTTCATGGTCCGGTTCTTCAATGGTCGTTGGCGAGCAGGGTCGATAGGGTCACCGGGCGGAAGCCGGCCTCTTCCCACAGCAGGCCGGAGCCCGCCTCGTACCAGTCGTCCAGCACGATGCGGGTGGCAGTGCGCCCATCCACGCGGTGCCGGTGGACGGCGGGCCGGTGGGTGTGGCCGTGGATCATATACGCCGTGCCGTGGCGGCGGAAGGCGTCCTCCACCGCCCGCGGGGTGGCATCCATGGTGGCGGGCGCCTTGGCCGCCACCGCCGCCAGGGACTGGTCGCGGATGTCCGCGGCCAGGCGCCGCCGCTCCCCCAGGGGCCGGGCGAGGAAGTCCGCGGTGAACTCCTGGCTGCGCGTGCGCGCGCGGAAGGCCTGGTAGTCCACGTCGTCCAGGCACAGGGTGTCGCCGTGCATCAGCAGCACCTCGTGGCCCGCCACCGTGGCCACCGTGGGGTCCTCCAGCAGGCGGCAGCCGCTGCGACGGGCGAAACCGTCGCCCGCCAGGAAGTCGTGGTTGCCCCGCATGAAATACACCGCTGTGCCCGCGGCCGCGGCCCGGCCGAGGGCCGCCATCACCTCGTCATGGCCGGGGGCGTCGTCGTCGTCTCCCAGCCACAGGTCGAAGAGGTCCCCGAGGATGTATACCGCCTCCATAGCCCGGGCCGGGCCCGCCATGAGGCCCAGGAACTCCTCCAGGGGGCCGGGGCGGGCGGCGCTGAGGTGACAGTCGGAGATGAACAGCGCAGCCAACGGGCCGGGCCCCGGCGGCGGGTTTAGATCTCTTCCGCCTTCTCGATCACCACGTCCTCCACGGGCACGTCGCCGTGGCCCGCGCGGGTGGTGGTGTCCACCTCTTTGATCTTGTTGACGGTGTCCATGCCTTCCACCACCTTGCCGAACACACAATAGCCCCAACCCTGGGGCGTGGGGCTCTGGTGGTTGAGGAAGGTATTGTCGTTGACGTTGATGAAGAATTGGCTGGAGGCGGAGTGGGGGTCCTGGGTGCGGGCCATGGAGATGGCGCCGGTCTCGTTGGCCAGGCCGTTGTCCGCTTCGTTCTTGATGGGGGCGTTGGTGGCCTTCTGCTGCATGCCGGGCTCGAAGCCGCCACCCTGGATCATGAAACCGTTGATGACACGGTGGAAGAGGGTGTTGTCGAAGAAGCCGTCCCGGACATAGGACATGAAGTTGGCGACGGTCTCGGGCGCCTTCTCCTCGTTCAGTTCGAGGACGATGTCGCCGTGATTGGTCTGCATGCGTACTTTCATGGGTAACCCCTGTTGGATGATGGTTGGTCGTTCGTTGCCGGCCGGGTGTCCGGGATTACTCGCCTGCGGCGGAGCCCTCCACCAGGCTGATGCCTTCGATGATGACGGGCTCCCGGGGCACGTCACCCATGCCCCGCTGGCGGCCCGTGGGCACCGCCTCGATGCGCTCCACTACCTCCATGCCCGTCACTACGCGGCCGAACACCGCGTAGCCCCAGCCCCGCGGGGTCTTGCCGCTGTGGTTGAGGAAATCGTTGTCCGCCACGTTGATGAAGAACTGGGCGGTGGCCGAGTGGGGGTCCGAGGTGCGGGCCATGGCGAGGGTGCCCTTGTCGTTCTTGAGGCCGTTGTCGGCCTCGTTCATCACCGGCGCCCGGGTGGGTTTCTTGCGCAGGTCGGCGGTCATGCCGCCACCCTGGATCATGAAGCCGTCGATGACGCGGTGGAATACCGTGCCCTCGTAGAAGCCATCCTTCACGTAGCTCAAAAAATTCTCCACCGTGGCGGGGGCCCGGGCGTCGTGGAGTTCCACCACGATGTCCCCCATGGAGGTCTGGATGTTGACGCGCGGGCCGTCTGCCCCCTGGGAGTGGGGGCTCAGACCGAGCACCAAGAGGAACGGGAGAATACGCTGGAAACCCATGGGCGGACTCCTGAGGTAACGTGTGGCGATAAGGGGGTGGCTACGGGGAACACGCCTTGAATGACGGCGTACTATAGCAGCCGCCCAGCGCGGAAAAAATGCGAGAGTCTTGGGCAGGCTGGCAATGGAGGCCCCGGGCGGGGAAAATGGCGGCCCCTTTCGCCACCCCCGACATCGAGCCTCCATGTTGCACATCCACAACACCCTCACCCGCCGCAAAGAGCCCCTGGAACCCATCGAGCCCGGCCGGGTGCGCATGTACGTCTGCGGCATGACCGTCTACGACTACTGCCACCTCGGCCATGCCCGGGTAATGGTGGTGTTCGATACCGTGGTGCGCTTCCTGCGCCACCAGGGCTACGAGGTTACCTACGTGCGCAACGTGACGGACATCGACGACAAGATCATCAAGCGCGCCGCCGAGAACGGGGAGACCGTCACCGCCCTGACGGAGCGCTTCATCGCCGCCATGCACGAGGACGAGGCGGCCCTGGCCGTGCTGCCGCCGGACGAGGAGCCCCGGGCCACCGGCCACCTGGATGAGATCGTCGCCATGATCGGGCGCCTGGTGGACAAGGGCTATGCCTATGCCGCCGCCAACGGCGACGTCTACTACGACGTCAGCCGCTTCGAGGGCTACGGCCGGCTCTCGGGCAAGCAGCCCGAGGACCTGCGGGCCGGCGCCCGAGTGGAGGTGGACGAGGGCAAGGACGACCCCCTGGACTTCGTGCTGTGGAAGGCCGCCAAGCCCGGCGAGCCGGCCTGGCCCTCCCCCTGGGGCGAGGGCCGTCCCGGCTGGCACATCGAGTGCTCCGCCATGTCCACCGGCTGCCTCGGCAACCACTTCGACATCCACGGCGGCGGCATGGACCTGCAGTTCCCCCATCACGAGAACGAGATCGCCCAGTCCGAGGGCGCCACCGGCGAGCCCTTCGTCAACCTGTGGATGCACAACGGCTTCGTGCGGGTGGCGGATGAGAAGATGTCCAAGTCCCTGGGCAACTTCTTCACCGTACGTGAGATCCTGGCCCGCTATCCCGGCGAGGTGATCCGCTACTTCATCCTCACCAGCCACTACCGCAGCCCCCTGAACTACGGCGAGACTCACCTGGACAACGCCCGGGCGGCCCTGGAACGCCTCTACACCGCCCTGCGGGACGTCCCCGACGACGGCGCCGAGGGCCCCCTGGACCCGGACCTCGCGGCCCGCTTCAGCGCCGCCATGGAGGACGACTTCAACACCCCCGAGGCCCTGGCAGCGCTCTTCGACGCCGCCAGGGCCGTGAACCGTGCCCAGCAGGCCGGCAGCGACGTGGCCCTGCCCGCCCGTACCCTGCGCCGCCTGGGCGGCGTCCTCGGCCTGCTCCAGGACGACCCCGAGGCATTCCTCAAGGGTGCCGCCGGGCCCGGGGACGGGTTGAGCGACGAGGAGGTGGACCGCCTGGTGGCGGAACGCATGGAGGCCCGCCATCGCCGCGACTTCGCCGAGGCCGACCGCATCCGCGACCTGCTGGTGGACGAAGGCATCGCCCTGGAGGACTCCCCCGACGGCACCCGCTGGCGCCGCGGGCACTGAGGCCACGCCGAGGCATTGATTTCAGGAGGCAGCAACATGCTCATCGCCGTCACCAGCCAGAACAGGAAGACCGTCACCGACCACGCCGGGCGCTGTCGCCGGTTTCGGATATTCACCGTGGAGGACGCTCGGGTCACGGGCGAAGAGTGGCTGGAACTGCCCAAGGAGCAGGCCTTCCACGGTTTTCCCGCCCACCAGCCCCATCCCCTCGACCGGGTCGATGTGCTCATCACCCGCCACATGGGACAGGGCATGGTGCGCAAGCTGAAAGAGAAGGGTATCGAGGGCGTGCTCACCGCCGTGGAAGACCCGTCGGCGGCGGTGCAGGAGTACCTTGGTGGCGGCTATGAGCGGGCGGACCGGGTGAGGGTCGACCTGGGTTGAAGGGAAGCCAGGTCGGAGACCACGGATCCTCCCGCGATGTCCCGTCAGCCGCCGAAGAGTTTGCTCATCAGACGGGCGAACCAGCCCCGGGGCTCCTGGGTGGCAGCGCGGGACTCGCCGGGGGCGGCCTGGGGCTCGTCGGGGGCGGATGCTGCCGGGGCCGGGGTTTCCGGTGCCGGGGCCTGCGGTGCAGCCTGCTCGGGAGACGGTGCGGGAGCGGGAGCAGGGGATGGGGACGCTTCGGCGGCCGGCGCCCTGGTCGCGGATGCAGGGGCGGGCGATGAACTGCCGGCGCTGAGGGCCTGCAGGTAATGGCGACGTAGTACGGAGTCCTCGGGTGGTGGCGGAAAGCCACGGGCGGCCGCGTGCTGCACGAAATGCCGGCGCAGGACCGAATCGGTCGGTATGGTAAGGCCACTCATGGGATTGCCCCTTCTTGGAGATAACGGCAATCGCAAGTATAGCAGTCGTGATCCGCGGGCCGGCAATGGGGGTTATTACGGGGCCTCGCTTCAGCCAGCCACGGCCTCCGCGGCCCCCGCCAGCTCGGCGGCGTAGAGGGTGTTCTCCAGCAGCATGGCCACGGTCATGGGGCCCACGCCGCCGGGCACCGGGGTGATCCAGGAGGCCCGTTCCCGGGCGGCGTCGAAATCCACGTCCCCCACCAGGCGGCCGTCGTCGAGGCGGTTGATGCCCACGTCGATGACCACCGCGCCCGGCTTGATCCACGTGCCCTCGATGAGGCCCCGCTTGCCGGTGGCCGACACCAGGATGTCCGCCTGGCCCACCAGGTCTGCCAGGTTATCGGTGAAGCGGTGGCATACGGTGACGGTGGCTCCCGCCAGCAGCAGTTCCAGGGCCATGGGGCGGCCGACGATATTGGAAGCGCCCACCACCACCGCGTGCTGGCCCTTGAAGGGCTGGTTGGCGTAGCGCAGCAGGGTCATGATTCCGTGGGGGGTGCAGGGCCGCAGGCGGGGCAGGCGCAGGGCCAGGCGGCCGACGTTGTAGGGGTGGAAACCGTCCACGTCCTTGTCGGGATGGATGCGCTCGATGACGGTTTCCGGATCGATATGGCCAGGCAGGGGCAGTTGCACCAGGATGCCGTTGATGGCGCCGTCGGCGTTGAGGTCGTCGATGAGGGCGAGGAGTTCGTCTTCCGGCGTATCCGCCGCCAGGTCGTAGGACTTGGAGAACACCCCCACCTCTTCACAGGCCCGGCGCTTGTTGCGCACGTAGATCTCGGAGGCGGCGTCGGTGCCCACCAGCACCACCGCCAGGCCGGGGGGCGGACGGCCTCCGGCGGTGCGCTCCTCGATGCGGTCCCGGATCTCCCGCCGGATGTTTCCTGCAACTTGCTTGCCGTCGATTATCATGGCTTTCATGGGCGGCAAATTCTCGCATGACCCGGTCCGTTCCACCAGCGGCACGGGGTATCGTCGCGGCCGGTGGCGCCGTTGCGGTAGCGGCGCCGGGCAAGGCCGCGGCTTGATTGACGGCCGAAACCCGCGGGCCTATCATTGCGCGCTTGCTTGAAACGGTTCCCCCGGGGTATGGCGCAGTCTGGTAGCGCACCTGCTTTGGGAGCAGGGAGTCGGGGGTTCGAATCCCTCTACCCCGACCATCAGGCCCGTCGGCCGGGCCTGGCCCGAAGCCGAGTCGCCCACCGCGGCGCGATGCCGGCCCCGGGATGGCCCATGGGGCGCCGGGTGCCTCGTGAAGGTGCCGGACGCCCCGGATTTTGCGCCCGTAGCTCAGTCGGATAGAGCAACGGCCTTTTGTGGCGTGCGCGACAGCGCACAAACGAGGAGCCTCTGCGGGGAACAGGAACCCGCAGAGTGGACCGCACCGTATCGGGGAAACCTTAACGGGTCGTGCCGATGGCAATCCCGAGGAAACCCCTGGCGGCATAGGGGGGATCCGTAGAGACTATACGTGCGGCGCCTGAGAGGGCGAAGAGATAGTCCAGACCACAAACCCCCTGGGACCACAAAGCCCCTGGGGGGCGTCGAAAGGCGTAGTGGTAAGCTAAGCCGTGGGTCGCAGGTTCGAATCCTGCCGGGCGCGCCATTATCATGGCGCCAGTATTGTCACAGGTTCGATGGTGGGCGTAGCTCAGTTGGTAGAGCCCTGGATTGTGGCTCCAGTGGTCGGGGGTTCGAATCCCCTCGCTCACCCCATCATTAATTGAAAAGGAAAGGGCCGTGCAGGCGACTGCACGGCCTTTTCTGCGTCTCGCCCAGAGGATTATTGCCAACCCTCGGGCTTAGCCGGTCGCCCGTCATGCCGGCGCAAGCCGGTATCCAGAGATGCCGCCCCGGGGCCTTCTCCCTCGATTGCGGCTTGCGCCACAATGACATCGCTTCTTCGGTGGTTGGGCGCGGAATCCTGCCTTGGCCCGGGAAGCGCAGGTCTCCCGAGGGCGTCCTTCGTTTCGGCAGCGCTATTTGAACCCCAACAGGCTGTCCAGGTGGGCGGCCACGCTGCGGCCGAGGGCCGGCAGGTCGTAGCCGCCCTCGAGTACCGAAACCACCCGGCCGTCGGCATGGCGCAGGGCCAGCTCCCGGGCCTGGTCCGTGATCCACGCGAAGTCGGCCTCCCGCAGCCTGAACTGGGCCATGGGGTCGGCGGCGTGGGCATCGAAGCCGGCGGACAGCATCACCAGCTGCGGCCGGAAGGCATCCAGGGGCGCAAGCCACCGGGCCTCCACGGCGCGGCGGAAGTCTTCGCCGCCGGTGCCGGCGGGCAGGGGGATGTTGATGACGTTGTCGGCGGTGGCCTCGTCGCCGCTGAAGGGGTAGTAGGGGTGCTGGAAGGAGGAACAGAAGAGCACCCGGGGATCACCCTCGAAGATGTCCTGGGTGCCGTTGCCGTGGTGGACGTCGAAATCGACGATGGCGATGCGCTCCAGGCCGTAGGCATCCAGGGCATAGGCCGCCCCCGCGGCGACGTTGTTGTAAATGCAGAACCCCCCCGCGTGATCGTGCCCGGCATGGTGGCCGGGGGGGCGCACGTTGCAGAATACCTTGTCGATATCGTCGTTCATCACCAGGTCCACCGCCTTGATGACCGCCCCCGCGGCGTGGCGCGCGGCCTCCAGGCTGTGGGGGTTCATGAGGGTGTCGTCGTCCAGGGGCTTGAGGCCGGTGGTGGGGCTGACGGTCTCTATGAGATCCAGGTATTCCGGGTCGTGGACCCGCAGCAGCTGTTCCCGGGTGACGGTGGGGGCATCCACATGGCGCACGGTGAAGTCGAGGCCCGAGGCCAGCAGGGCGTCGTGGATGGCGCCGAGGCGGGCCGGTTGCTCCGGGTGGTCGTCACCCATGTCGTGGAGCCGGCAGCTGGGGTGGGTGACGATGGCCATGGTCATGGCGGTGGGGACCCCCGGTGGCGAGCGAAGATGATAGGCCCAGTGTACTGTAACGGCCGGCCGCCCGGAATCGCCCCGGCCGGATCGTGGCGCTTGGCTACCGTGCCGATCCGGCCCGGTAGCTGGCTGCATCGATGCCGTGGGCCCGCAGCTTCATGTGCACCGCCCGCGGCGTGATGCCCATGGCACGCGCCACCGCGCTGACGTTGCCCCCGGCCCGCGTCAGGGCGTCGGCGATGACCCGTGCCTCCACCTCCATGGCTGCCCGCTTCTTCACCGCCTGCAGGGAGGAAGACGGGGGCTCGGCGGCGCACTGGCCCTCGATGGGGAGTTCCTCGATGACGCCCCCGGGGGCGAACAGGTAGGCGCGCTCCAGCACGTTCTCCAGTTCCCGCAGGTTGCCCGGCCAATCGTAGCCCAGGGCCACCGCCCAGGCGCGTTCCCCCAGCACCTTTGGAGGGCCCCCGTAGCGGGCCTCCAGGCGCTTCATGAAGTGGACCACCAGGGCGTTGATGTCATCCGGGCGCTGGCGCAGGGGCGGGATGTGAATGGGGACCACGTTGAGGCGGTAGTAGAGGTCCCGGCGGAAGCTGCCGTCGGCCACGAGGCCGTCGATGCGCCGGTTGGAGGCGGCGACGATGCGGACGTCGGTGTGGCGCGGTGAGTGGCCGCCCACCCGTTCGTACTCGCCTTCCTGGAGCACCCGCAACAGCCGCGACTGGGCGGAGGGTGTCAGACAATCCACCTCGTCCAGGAACAGGGTGCCGCCATCGGCCCGCTCGAAAAGGCCGGCGCTGGCCTGGTGGGCGTCAGTGAAGGCCCCCTTCTCGTGGCCGAACAGGGTGCTGTCCACCAGGTTCTCGGGGATGGCCCCGCAGTTGACGGCCAGGAACACCCTGTCTGCCCGCCGGCTTATGGCATGGACGGCGCGGGCGATGACCTCCTTGCCCACGCCCGTCTCGCCGGTGACGAGGACGCTGGCGGGGGTGGGGGCCACCACCTCCACCGCCTGCAGGGCCGCCTGCATGGCCTGGGATTCGGCCACGATGCGTCGCCGCAGGGGTTCCTTGAGGAAGTTCCCGGATGGTCCCGCCCAGGTCTTGCAGAAAAACTCCTCCACCCGTTCCGTCACGGCCGTGGCCCCTGACAGGGCTGTCACGGTACCGCCCTCCCAGCGGTACTCGTCCCCCTTGGCGGCGGCCACCCTGGCGGGGTCGAGGTGGATCCGCACGTCGCACAGGCCGTCGCCGGTGGCGATGCGCTTGCGGAGTTCCACCTTGGCGTAGCCGAAGTTGCGGGCGGCGATGGCGCCGAACACGCTGGAGGTCATGCGGCACAGCTCCGGGGCCTCCTTGACGAGGTCGCCGAAGGGACAGCGGTGATTGATGACGCGCACGCTGCCGGCCTCGCCGGGGGCCCGTTCGAAGCGCCCGCCGATGCGGTTCTTGATATCGGTGATGAGGGCACCATAAGTGTCGTGGTCGAGGGGGCCGGTGACGTCGAGGTGGCGCCGGGCCACCTCTTCGAGGCAACTGCTGGTGGCCAGCCCCACGGTGGCGATGTGATCCGGTGAATCCCCTTCGGCACCGCTCATCTCTGCCACCCGGATGCTCTGCACAATGAAGGCCTGGAGGAAGGTCAGGGGATTGAGGGTCTTCGATTCGCGCTCATCCATCGGGGGTTCCTCGCGGGTAGGACGGCGTCACGGCACCCGGGACGCCCCGGTCCTGGATGACCGGGCCGGAATGGTAACTATAGCCGATAGCGTACTGGGCCCCTGTGCGGTACCCGCGTGGGCCGGGCCGCTCCACCGCCAGCAGGTAGGTCCCTTCTGCCCCGGGGAGAAGGAGCGGATAGGGGGTTGGCCTCGCCGCGCAGGCCAAGGGCAATGGACCTGCCGGCCAGCGGCCCGGCGGGCCCTAGTGACAGCAGGGGCAGGACGGGCCGTGGCCGGTGGCGGGGGCCGGGCGGTCGAAGGTGCGTACGGCGGCCTCCCGCCCCTGGGCCATGGAGCCGTGGACGGCGGGGGCGGAGAGCACCACCCGCCGGGGGCTGGCGCCACATCCCGGACAGTGCGGTTCCGGGGCGCTCATGGCGTGGTGGACCTGGAAATGGCGGTTGCACTGGGGACATCGGTAATCGTAGGTGGGCACGGCGGTTCTCCTCGGACGGTGTGTGGCCCGGAGGGCCCATCCCGGGGCCCTGCGGGCGAAACGGCTTCCTCTGGACCTTGGCTAACTTCAGGGCTAACTCCAGCGCCCCGGCTGGGGTTGGTTCACACCGAACTGGGCCGAGGTGACATCGGTGCGGGCGCGCTTGTCGGCGTCCTGGGTCGGGGCCCGCAGGCGGCGGGTCTCCACTTCCCAGATCCAGCCGCTCACCGTCACGTCCTTGGGGATTAGCGGATGGTCCCTGAAGGTCTGGACCGTCTTCATGCAGGCGGTGTCCACGTCATCCATCATGCCGATCCACTTGGCGAAGCTCCCGGGCTCAAGCTTGAGTTCGGGCAGGGTGGGATCGAGGGTGAGCTGCTCGATGTCCACGCCGCGGTCCCGCAGGGCCTGCTCCAGATCGGCGGCGTTGGCGGAGAGCATGCCGCACTGGGTGTGCTGGACGATGACGATCTCCTTGGTGCCGAAGAAGTTGCAGGTGAGCATGGCGGAGCGGATGGCATCATCGGTGACGATGCCCCCGGCGTTGCGGAAGCAGTGGGCGTCGCCGCCTCCCACCGGCGTGTCCACCCGAATGCCGAGGGCCTCGTCGACGGGCAGGCGCTCGTCCATGCAGGCCAGTACCCACAGGCGCCGGTTGTTGGGGCCGTCGGGGCCATAGCGGCGCCGGGTGGCCCAATGGTCGTATTGCTCGACCCGCGACTGAAGCTGTTCTTGCAGTGTCGTCATCTGATTCCTCCGGTGGTCTTTTGAGATCTCATGCCCTGGTATCACGGCACCCCTTCCCGATTGCATCTTCCGCGCCAGTTTTGCATGTCAATGGAATCAGTGAGTTACGCGATGGAGCCGGAAGATGCTCGGAAGACGACGTTCCCGGTCGTCAAGAGCGGGAGCGCGCCGTGGGGCAAGACCAGGCAGGCAGCCCGCTGAAGCCCGGCTTCGCGGCCGGGAAGCAAAACTTCCCGGTTTATCGGCGGGTGTCCACGGAGCCTGGGTGGGTGTCCATGGAGCGGTATCCACCGAGCGGTATCGGCATGGCTCGCCGGGGGTGTCCACTTATGCAGGGCGGGGGTCCTCTGGCCGCCTTCCCTAGCCGCGGCGGCAAAGGGAGCTAAACTTAAAATCCATGTGGTGAACTCTCATGGCGATACGCACCGCCCGAGATGATAAAAGAGGGGCACGTATCGCCATGTTCGTTCCCTCATCTCATCCCTGTACTTCGGGCATCCTGCCCTTCGCCCTGCGGGCCGCGCCAAGGCGCGTTCAAATCCGTTCCCGACGGATTTGTCCCAGAGGGAGAGGGGGAGTTCGGGCTTCGCGACTTTCACGTTAATGGCGGCCCCGAAGATATCGGCCGGGCGCCGGCCCAGCGGGAGA